>JAHHTE010000208.1 GCA_020024815.1 Mailhella sp. | reverse complement strand
TATCTTTATATAATGTTGTTGATTAAAAAGTTTTACTTTTTGTTTGGTGCAAAAGGTGAAACTTTTTGTTTTTTAACAAGAAGTATAAAAAAAATAAGATATAATAGAAAAAAGTGAATTAGAAAAAAATAAAGAAAAATACCCTAAGTATAAAATTTGTGTATAAAAAATATACAAAATATATGTTTGTTTTGTCTATAAAATGAGCAAATTTTTAGTGTATATAAAAGTAAAATATAAATTTAATTATTTAAATTAGTATGTTATCTATTTTGGCACACTGTTTGCTTTATAAATAGTACCTCTCTAAAATGAAGCATTACTTACCAATTAGGTAAAGTACTCCTTCCTATCTCCCCTTATAAGCCACCTTCCCCTGGGTGGCTTTTTTTATGAGAAAAAACTTGTTTTTATTTTTGAGAAAGTGCAAAATATGAAAAAATTTTTGGAGGACTATATAATATGAGTCTTTGCCCTTGCGGTTCACAACTTGAAGATAAAGATTGCTGTCTTGCAATTATTGAAGGAAAGAAAAAAGCTCCTACTGCTGAAGCTTTAATGAGAGCTCGTTATACTGCACATGCAATGAAAAATTATGATTTTTTAGTTGAAAGTGCACACCCAGAATTTCGTGATGATGTAAATCCAAAAGAAATTGAAGAATGGTCTTCTTTAATGGATTGGAAATCTTTAGAAATTCTTAATACTGAAAATGGTGGCGAAAATGATGAAACAGGTGAAGTGAGTTTTTGTGCTCATTATACTGTTCGTGATTTTCCACAAGAATTACGTGAAGATGCATTTTTCCGTAAAGAAGGTGATACTTGGTATTATGTTGATGGAACTGTTTTTGGTAAAGAACCTGTACGCCGTGAAGGACCAAAAGTAGGTAGAAATGATCCATGTCCTTGTGGAAGTGGAAAAAAATATAAAAAATGCTGTGGAAAAAACGAAGCATAAAATAAGCCCAGTTAATGGGCTTTTTTTCTTTAATGATTTTAAAAAACTTGCTATTAAAAAAGAAATATTTTATTTTATAAATAATAAAATAAAGTTTTAAGGTGGAGGGTTTTATATGCTAATTCGTGATTGGATGACGGCTAATGTTATAACTGCAAAAGAAGATGTATCCATGCTTAAAGTTTCTAAACTATTACAAGAAAATCGTATAAGACGAGTTCCTGTTGTAGATGAAAATAATAAACTTGTTGGTATTGTTACTGATAAAGATATTAAAGAAGCTTCTCCATCTAAAGCTAATACTCTTGATATTCATGAGTTATCATATCTTTTATCTGAATTAAAAATAAAAGATATTATGACTAAAAATCCTATTAGTGTTAAACCTCTTGATACTATTGAGCAAGCTGCTGTAATTATGCTTGAAAAGAAATTTACAGGACTTCCAGTAGTTGATGAAACAAATACTGTTGTAGGTATTATTACAGAAACAGATATTTTTAAAATAATGATTGAAATTTCTGGTGTCCAATTAGGTGGTGTACAATTTGCATTGCAATTATCTGAAGAACCAGGAACTTTACCTCCTGTTCTAGATCTTATTCGTGAAAATGGGGGAAGACTTATCTCTGTTCTTACTGGTGGATATAAAGATAATGATACAATGCGTGATGTATTCATTAGAATTCGCCCAATGGATAAAGAAGATGAAGAAGCTCTTATCCAAAAAATGATTAGCCATTATAAGGTGCTTTACTGGGTGAGAGAAAAAGTCCATCTTGTTGAATAATAATTCATTGTAATTACTGATACTAATTGAGAGTTTATTAAAAATTAAAAAGAAAGTATTGCAAAAAGACTTTACAAAAAGAAAAATATTGCTTATTTTCTTTTTAAGAAAGGTTTATATAGCTCCTTTACTATACAACAAAGGCTCTCTTGCTTAATTTCAAAAATTATGGCAAAAGAACTTACTAAAGGTGAAAACCTATATAACTAAAATGACATTGTATTGGATTTGCATAAATCCATACGAAAAAACTAAATGTCCATATCGTCCAAGGAGGACCACACATGGCTGAAGTAACCTACAAAGGAAAATCCTTTGAAGTTGACGAAGACGGTTTTCTTCTCCGTTTTGATGACTGGTGCCCAGAATGGTTAGAGTATGTAAAAGACTCTGAAGGTATTTCTGAACTTAACGAAGACCACCAAAAAATTCTTGACTTCCTTCAAGATTACTACCGTAAAAACGGTATTGCTCCAATGGTTCGTATTCTTTCCAAGAATACTGGCTACAAATTGAAAGAAGTATACGAATTGTTCCCATCAGGTCCAGGTAAAGGAGCATGCAAAATGGCTGGTCTCCCAAAACCAACCGGTTGCGTATAGTCTTTACGATTTATACAAATTTAGGCAGAAACTTTGTTTCTGCCTTTTTTTATATTTTATTATAATTTGTTTTTTATGTAGGTATGTTTATAAACTTATTTATAATTATTGGGATAAATAAAAAGTATAATAATAATTTTAAAATAATGATGTTGACTAAAAAGTTTTACACGTTGAAGGTGAAGAGTAATACGACTTGCTGAGGGAGGTGCTTGGGAGTGTAATTTTAGTTATTAGCGAAAATGAATTTTGCTAATAGTGAAAGTTGGTTATGTATGTTAATTTTGTTTAACTAATTATTATCATTATTAGAACTTTTTAAGTTGAATAGCAAAAGTGGTGTTGGGAACAAAGGATTTTTCTCGTCAGTTTACCTTTTAATTTTGGTAATGGGGAAGTTTCTTGTTAGTTAACATGAAGAATAAGTTGAGATAAAATATGTT
>JAHHTE010000207.1 GCA_020024815.1 Mailhella sp. | reverse complement strand
TATAGTATGTATAATTTTGAAAAGATATTTTAATAAAATATTTTAATTGTATTTTTAGGAAAAGTAGTATATTTAGTTGTGGTAAGGAGCTAAATATGTGTGGTATTATAGGTTATTGTGGGCATAGACCTGCTGTTCCTTTAGTTTTGGAAGGATTAAGTCGTTTAGAATATCGTGGATATGATTCTGCAGGTCTTGCTTATTTGCAATTTGATACTTTGAAAGTTATTCGTTCTGAAGGTAAATTATCTCGATTAGTTGATAAAGTTGCTCAAAATGCAAATACCTTTGCTCCTATTGGTATTGGGCATACTCGTTGGGCTACTCATGGTTTACCTGTTGAAAAAAATGCACACCCACATAAAAGCTATAATGGTGTATTGGCTATTGTGCATAATGGTATTATTGAAAATTTTCAAGAGATTAAAAATGTTCTTTTAGAAAAAGGTTATGAATTTTATTCTGATACTGATACAGAAGTTTTAGCAAATCTTATTGCAGACGAATTAGATAATCTTTTTTTAGAAAAATTTGCACATAAATTTAGTGATGATCGTGATTTTTTTGTAAAAAAAGCTCAAGAAAATTTTCAAGAATTTAAAGCAGATATGGAAGAAGCTTTTTGTCGTGCTTTACAAAAAGCTCATGGAGCTTATGCTGTTGTAATGTTAAGTCCATTAATACCCCAACATATTATGGCAGCAAGACTTGCTGCACCTCTTTTAATGGGAATTGGAGTTGGTGAGTATTTTGTAGCTTCTGATGTTCCTGCTTTTTTACCATATACGCGTGAAGTTGTTTTTTTAGATGATAGAGAAGTTGCTATTGTTTCAACTAGTTCATTTGAAGTAAAAAATATTTTATCACGAAAAATAATTGAAAAAGAAATTCATCATATACCCTGGGATTTACAGGGTGCAGCAAAAGATGGTTATAAGCATTTTATGCTTAAAGAAATAATGGAACAGCCAAAAGTTTTAAGAGATTGTTTAGTTGGGCGTTTACAAAATACTGATATTTTATTGCCAGAACTGGATAAAATTTCTATACCTGAACGGATTAGAATTATAGCGTGCGGAACAAGTTATAATGCAGGGCTTTGGGCACAATATTATTTAGAACAATTAGGACAAATTCCTGTTTCTGTTGAAATTGCATCTGAATTTCGATACAGAAAACCTATTGTTAGTAAGAATGAACTTATAATTGTTATTAGTCAATCAGGAGAAACAGCTGATACTTTAGGTGCATTACGTTTATGTAAAGAACTTGGAAATACTGTTCTTGGAGTTTGTAATGTACTTGGTTCTTCTGTTGCTAGAGAAGCTGATGTTTGTGTATATACTCAAGCTGGTCCAGAAATAAGTGTAGCATCAACAAAAGCTATGCTTAGTCAAATGGTTGTATTACTTCTTTTAGCTATGTATTTAGGACAAAGAAAAAATATAGGCTTAGAAAAACGAAAAATTATTATTGAAGAATTAATGCGTTTACCTGATATTTTGGAAAAAACTTTGCCTGTACTTCGTGAAAAAGCACAAATTTTTGCTTATAAATATACATTTGCTAAAAGTTTTTTTTATTTAGGGCGTGGTACTGCTTTTTCTTTAGCTTTGGAAGGTGCTTTGAAATTAAAAGAACTTTCTTATATTCATGCAGAAGGTTATGCAACAGGTGAAATGAAGCATGGTCCAATAGCTTTAATTGATCCTGATTTTCCAACATTTGCTCTTTTATTTGATGATGAATATTTTAGTAAAGTACGCTCTGGTATTTTAGAAGTAAAATCTCGTCAAGGACATGTAATAACATTATTGCAAGAGGGTACAACTCTTGATAATGATGACTTATGGTATATTCCTAAAACAAGTTTACCTGAATTTTTAGCTTTACCTGCTATGCAACTTTTTAGTTATGAAATGGCTGATTATTTAGGTAAAGATGTTGACCAACCACGAAATTTAGCAAAAAGTGTTACTGTTGAGTAATTGAGGATATAATGGCAAAGCTTGATATTTGTTTTGGCGATAATATGAATTATTTACCTGAATTAGCGACAGGTTCTGTTGATTTAATTTATATTGATCCTCCTTTTAATACAGGTAGAACACAGGAGCGTACACAAATAAAAACTATTGCTAGTGAAGAAGGCGATAGAATTGGTTATCAAGGTAGACGTTATAAAACTATTAAATTAGGTACACTTGGTTATGCTGATGTTTTTGATGATTATATAGGTTTTTTAGAGCCACGACTTGTTGAAGCTCACCGTATTTTATCAGAAAACGGAAGTATCATGTTTCATATTGATTATAGGGAAGCTCATTATTGTAAAATTTTGCTTGATTATATTTTTGGTCGTGATTCATTTATGAATGAAATTATTTGGGCTTATGATTATGGAGCTAGAAGTAAAAAACGTTGGTCAAGTAAACATGATAGTATTTTTTGGTATGCTAAAAATCCCAAAAAATATATTTATCACTATGATGAAATAGATCGCATACCTTATATGGCACCTTCTCTTGTTGGTAAGGAAAAAGCTGCAAAAGGAAAAACTCCTACTGATGTATGGTGGCAAACTATTGTAAGCCCAAATAGTAGAGAAAAAACTGGATATGCAACGCAAAAACCTATAAAAATAATGCGTCGGTTAATTAAAGTTCATAGTAATCCTGATTCTGTTGTAATGGATTTTTTTGCTGGTAGTGGTTCTTTTGGGAAAGCTGCATTAGAGTTAGAACGTGATTGTATTCTAATTGATAAAAATCCTGCAGCAATAGAAGTTATGAAAAAACGATTTATAGGAGAAGAAATTATTGTTCATAATGATATGC
>JAHHTE010000206.1 GCA_020024815.1 Mailhella sp. | reverse complement strand
AAGATAATGAGATAAGTTATGAATCTGTTGTTTATTTTTTTATTCCAGAAGAAATAGGGAGTATTCAATTTTTAGATAAAATTCAAAGTATTTTACCAAATATAGAAAAAAATGCTTTTGCGAGCAAAAATAAATTAATTATGTTGCCACTAAGTTTTTGTATTGGAGAAACAGAACTTTCTTTAGCTGAAATAAAAAATTTAGAACAAGGTGATTTAATTCTTTTTGATACATATTACTTAAAAGACTCTTTTATAAGAATATATCCTCATTATTGGCAATTAGAAAAAACAAATATAGTTAATTTTGATGAAAATCAGCACATTCTTTGTACATTAAAAGAAAATCTTATTTATGTTAAAGAGTGGGTAAAAACAAAACATAAAGGATTTTCTATGGAACAAAATGATAATAAAGAAGATATAAATGAAAAGGAAACTATTTCTTTATCTTCTAATACAGGGCTTTCTTCAATGGGACTATCACTTCATTTTGAATTAGAACAAAGAATGATTAGCTTACAAGAATTACAAACAATAAAGCCAGGTTATACATTTGCCTTAAATGTTGATTACCTTGCTCCTGTAAATTTAGTTGTTCAAGGAAATACTCTTGGGAAAGGTAAAATTGTAGATATTAATGGTGTGCTTGGTGTGCAAGTTACTGAATTTTATAATAAGTAAATAGTGAAAGTATGTTTGCAGGTGTAAATCCTTTATATTTTATATTAGGCATAGCAGTTTTAGGGCTAGCGCCTTTCTTTTTAATGATGGTAACATCGTATGTAAAAATCATTGTTGTTACAAGTTTAGTTCGTAATGCTTTGGGTGTGCAACAAATTCCTCCAGCAATGGTTATGAATGGTTTAGCTATGATTTTAACGTTATTTATTATGGCACCATTGCTTATGGATATGAAAGTTATTATAGATAAAAAACAAATAACACAAAATATTTCAACCTCAGAAGTAATTTCTTTAGCAGGTGAGTTATCAGAACCTTTAAAAGAATTCTTAATAAAAAATTCTGATCCTGTTATTAAAAAGACTTTTGTGCAAACTGCTAAAAAAATATGGCCCAAAAGTAAACATGAATTTATTGAAGAAAATAATTTTTTGATTTTAGTTCCTGCTTTTACTATTTCTGAATTAACAAAAGCTTTTCAAATAGGTTTTTTATTATATTTACCATTTATAGTAATAGATTTGATTATTTCTAATATATTATTGGCTATGGGAATGATGATGGTATCACCTATGACAATTTCATTGCCTTTTAAATTATTGCTTTTTGTAACATTAGATGGTTGGTTAAAAATAAGTCAAGGATTGCTTTTAAGTTATCAATAAGGAGATAGATATGGAAGTATTAGTTTCAGATAAAAAGGATTATTCTGTAATAACTTTAAAAGGGAGAATGGACGCTACAACTGTTGCTCGATTTGAAGAAGTTTGCACAGCAACACTTGAGAAGAATTTTTCTAAAATAATAATAAATCTTGAAGAATTAGAATATATAAGTTCTGCTGGGTTACGTGGTATTTTACTTATGGAAAAATTAAGTAAAAAACATAATACCATGCTTGTTTTTTATGGGTTACAACATATGGTAAAGGAAGTTTTTGATATATCAGGTTTTACAGCAATTCTTAAAATTTGTGATACATACGATAGTGCTGTAAAAATATAAAAGGTGAATGATATGCCAGTGTTAAAAGTTCCCGCAACAATAGAGAATCTTGTTGTAGTGAATAAGTTTATTGATAAACATTTACCTAATGATTGTAAAGCATTACAAAAAAAAGTACAACTTGTTGCTGAAGAATTATTAGTTAATGTTTTTATGCATGCTTATTTAGGTTCATTGGGGGAAGCAGAAATAGGCTGTAAAAATATTTTTTTTGATAATCAAGAATATTTTTGTCTGTGGGTAAATGATACAGGCAAAGCATTTAATCCATTTTTAGAGGCAATGACTCCTAATACCAGTTTAGATGTGGAAAATAGACCTATTGGGGGCTTGGGTATACATTTAATAAAATCAGTAGTTAATCATTATGCGTATAGTTATACTGATGGGATAAATCATATTGAACTTTATTTTAAAAAAGAAAATGTATGTTAATTGTATATGCTTTTTAAATATTATATTTTTTTCTTTTATTACAACGGTGAAAGCAGAAATTTTATCGTATGATATACAAGTAGAAGAAAAAAATATAGCTCAAAAACTTATACGGGTGCATGATGAAACAGGGAAATGGGTATCAGTAGAAAAAAAGGAAACTCATAATTTAATTGAAGATATGAATGTTTATGAATTATCTTCACATGCTCGTTTTCTAGCTTTGCCACATATGGTAACTACCTATAATTATTATAATAATAAAGATACCAATATAAATTGGGAACAAATTATAAAAGAAGCAGCACATAAATATCAAATTGATGCACGGTTAATTTGGGCTGTTATACGTGTTGAATCAAATTTTATAGCAACTGCTATATCACACAAAGGGGCAATAGGGGCAATGCAAATCATGCCTGAAACGCAAAAAGAATTAGGATTGCAAAATCCGATAAATGCAAAAGAAAATGTTTTTGCAGGAACAAAATATCTAAAACAATTATTAATTACGTATGGTAATAATATTGAATTAGCGTTGGCAGCATATAATGCTGGTGCTGGTAATGTAAAAAAATATGGTGGTATTCCACCTTATAAAGAAACACAAAATTTTGTTAAACGTGTGCTTGGTTTTATGGTACAGTGAGTATAGGGTGTATTGCCAAGTTAATTTTTATTTTTTTATTTATCAATTAGTTATTATATCAAAGAAAAAAGCTCTTTTATATATAAAAGAGCTTCTGGAT
>JAHHTE010000205.1 GCA_020024815.1 Mailhella sp. | reverse complement strand
CATTTTGCACGCAACATGTGTTTTGGATTAAAAAGTTTTGAGGGGAGAGTTTGAGAGGGGGACTTTTTCAAAAGTTCCCCTCTCAAAAAAATCTCTTAAAAGTTTTTTTTATATATTACATAAAAATCTGTTCAATTTTTCGAATTTTTAAATCAACAGGTTCACTATTTTCAAGGATAAATTGACTAAAAGTAATAGGAGAGATATAGCCTTCTTCCCAAGAAAGTAGCATTTCTATTGCAAAATCTTGTGTTAAATCTGGGAGTTCTATTTTTTTATATTCTACTAAAACAGGACGTATATTTCTTGTTTTGAGAATACCTTTTTTATTTGTTTTACTGTATTCAATATTTTCTTGTTGGGAAAATTTTTCCATTGCTTGTAAAATTTCAGCATGGGATAAATGCTTATGCCCTAAAAGAAAACGTTCTTTTGTTGCATTTTGTATTGTACCAGTGAGGGGCATTTCTTCTATGGAATTAATTTCCATACCTCGTAACATATGCGGATTAAGAGCTTTTACTACATCTTCTTTTGACATAGGCTCCCTAAGGGTAATGGCAAACCATTCAGCATTGCTTTCTATACCTGTTGTTAATGCCATTCCAAAAGTTAATAAAGGCATGGGGTGAAAGCCTTGTGAAAAAGCTAAAGGTAATTTTGCTCTACGCATAGCACGATCAAAAAGAGCTTGAATTTCTAGTTGGCTTAAAAATGCAGCTTGTCCTAATTTTTTATGCCAGATACGATAGCGAACAGTTTTCTTTTTTAATCTTTCATCAATTTGTGGTGCTTCTGCTTTTTGGTGAGGCTTAGGACTTGGAATAGGACCAAATTCTATTTGATCTCTATGGTCTTGATTTAATTTTGTTTGTAATATTGGGTCATTAGGCGTATGTAAAAGAGAAGTGCTTGCCTTAGTATCACAAGAACCACAATTTCTACAAGCTTTATAGCGACAATCGTTAGTTATTTTTTCTTGTATAGCACGTTCACGTTCTTTTAATAAAAAGTCCTTTGATAATCCTGCCTCTAAATGCTCCCAAGGGAGTTTTGCAGTTAATTCCCTTGCTCCTATACATTCTTCAATATTAATATTGCACTCTTTTGCTGCTTCATACCATGGGTCAAGACTAAAACCTTCTACCCATGTGGAAAAAATTGCACCTTTTTTATAGGCTGCTTCAATAAAGGGAGCAAGACGTCTATCACCACGAGAAATAATTCCCTCAAGGTGGCTCATGGCAGGTTCATGCCAACGCATGATAAGTGCTTTTTCTTTTTTGAATTTATCGCGTAAATAAAAAATACGTTTTTTCATTTCTTCCATTGGGATTTGTGCGTCCCATTGAAAAGGCGTATGCGTTTTAGGTACAAAAGGAGAAAGAGCAGCAGTAACTGTTATGCGTGGTCCTTCAATGTAACCTTTTTCATTTGGTAAGCGGCAACAATCACGAACTTTTTTACAAAGTTCTAAAATCGCATCTAAATCTTCATAGGTTTCAGTTGGTAAACCAATCATAAAATATAATTTTACTTGTTGCCAACCATAGCCAACTAATTGGCGTACATGGTGAATAAGGGCTTTTTCTGTAATTCCTTTATTAATAACATCGCGTAATCTTTGACTTCCTGCTTCTGGGGCAAGGGTTGCTCCTGTTCTTCTAATGCCTGCCATTGCCTGCATAATATCCCCATCAACAGAACCAACACGCAACGATGGTAAAGAAATGGAAATTTGTTCTTCTTGACAACGTTTTGCAGCGTCAAGAAACAGAGCTTTTAACATGGAAAAATCACCACAAGAAAGAGCAAGAAAAGAAACATCATCAAAACCTGTTTTTTCAAGGCAAGTTTCCATTATTTGTTTAATTTCTTCAATATTTCTTTCTCGTGAGGGACGAAGTGTCATACCTGCTTGACAAAAGCGGCAACCTCTTGTGCAACCTCTTGCAATTTCAAGGGATAATCTATTATGTACAGCCCCAAAAGGAACAACTTGACTTTCTGGATAATGAGCGTCTTTTAAATCTGCTACTGCACGTCTTTGTATTTTTGTATAATCATCAAATTTTGGGGTTAATGTACCATCATTATTTAATGTAAAAAGGCTAGGAACATAAATTCCCGGAATATGGCGTGCTTCCTCTAAAAACTTTGTTTTTGTCCAATTTTCAGAGCGAGCTTGCATTAAAAGTTCCATAAGTGGAGGCATCATTACTTCGCCTTCACCAAGAGCCATGAGATCTAAAAATGGAGCAACAGGTTCAGAGCAAATGGTACAGCCACCACCTGCCATGATAATTGGATATGTAAATAAATCATCTCCTCTATCTTCTGCTTTAAGTGGAATATTGGCTAAATCAAGCATATAAAGAAGATTAGTAAAACATAATTCTGTGGTAATGGAAAAACCTATTAAATGGGTTTTTGCAAGGGGAGTATCGCTTTCTAAGGTTGCAAGAGGAACATTATGTTCACACAAAATTTTTGCTGCGTCCCTACATGGAGTAAAAACACGTTCTGCCGTAATATCTGGGTGGTTATTTAAAAGGTTATACAAAATCTTATGTCCAAGATAAGACATACCAACTTCATACATATCTGGAAATGCTAATACTGTATGGAGCTTTGTTTTTGATAAATCAACTTGAATAGCTCCTTCTTCAATTCCTAAATAACGGCTTGGCTTTGGAAGCAATGCTAAAATTTCACGCATAATTATCCTATATAAGAAAGTGAGAGGAAATTCCCCTCACTTTGTAAAATAAAATTTTTTATAGGAAAAATTTAAAATTTTCCTTTTTCTTAGGGTGTGTTTATAAATTAATATATTTTTTTTGAGAGGGAAACTTTTGAAAAAGTTTCCCTCTCAAAC
>JAHHTE010000204.1 GCA_020024815.1 Mailhella sp. | reverse complement strand
TCTTTTTAACAAAAAAAAAATTTGCTTTCAATCAATTAAAATTATTGCTTTTTTCAAATATTTTTCTTGACATTCTTTTTTATTTCACTTATGTATTTCGTTCAACCTTGCTTTTATAATATATAAAAGCCATAGACCAAAAGGAGATTACTATGCGTAAGATGGAAACTCTCGTGCTTTTGTCCCCCGAAATTACGGTGGAACAACGCGAACAAACCATTGCTACTCTTAGTGAAGTTATTACCCGTGAAGGTGGAAAACTTCTTGAAGTAGACCAATGGGGTATGAAAGATTTGGCTTATCCTGTGCAAAAACAAATGCGTGGATTCTATGTTCGTTTTGAATATGTTGCTCCAAATCAACTTGTTGCTGAACTTGAACGTATTATTCGCATTCAAGATACAATTTTTAAATTCATCACTGTTCGCTTAAGCGATCACGTTGAGGAGGTAGCATAATGGCTTTCCGTAAAAAATTCGCTCCTCGCCGTAAATTCTGCCGTTTTTGTGCTGATAAAGATCTTCCACTTGATTACAAACGTCCAGATATTTTACGCGATTTTATTACCGAACGTGGTAAAATTGTTGCTCGTCGTATTACTGGCACTTGTGCAAAACACCAACGTGCTCTTACAACTGAAATTAAACGTGCTCGTCAAATGGCTCTTCTTTTCTACACCACTGCACACTCCAGTGATGTTAAAAAGAAAACCAATATATAATAGGTTAGGAGAGTAGATATGAAAATTATTCTTCGTGCCGATGTTGAAAATTTAGGTCACTTAGGTGATGTTGTTGAGGTAAAACCAGGTTATGGTCGTAACTACCTCATTCCTCAAGATTTAGCTATGCTTGCTACCCCTGCAAACCTTCGTGCTTTTGAACTTGAAAGAAAGAAACTTCAAGCTCGTATGGACGAAATTCGTGCAGCTGCAAGCACTGTTGCTGAAAAAATTCAAGATTATGTTCTCACCATTGCAATGCGTGTTGGTGAAAATGATAAACTTTACGGTTCTGTTACTACTTCTATGATTGGTGAACTTTTAGCAGAACAAGGTATCCAAATTGACCGTCATCACATTTTACTTGACGGTGCTATTCGTACTCTTGGTGAACATGTTGTTCGTGTACGTTTACACGCTGACATTATCCCAACTTTCACTGTAAAAGTTATTTCTGAAGATAAATCACATCTTGGTGAAGAAGCTCCTGCAGAAGTAGCTGAATAAGAATAGCAAATATTATTCAAAAAAATCCACTTAGAAATAAGTGGATTTTTTTTATCTATTTTAATACTTTTGTTTTTATATAATATTTTAATATTACTAACTTAATAGAATTTATTATACTAATAATACACAATTATAATAAATTATCTTTTTCAAAAAGGAATATCAAATGGAAAAAAAGAAAAAACTTGCTATTGTTGCAGCGTTCATCAGAAAAGATAATAAATTTTTAATATGTCAACGTCCTGCAAATAAAGCCCGTGCTTTATTATGGGAATTTGTAGGTGGAAAAGTCGAAAAAGGAGAAACAAACCAACAAGCACTTATTCGCGAATGTCAAGAAGAATTAGCTATTCAAATAAAAGTTGGAGAACTTTTTTATACTATTAATCATGAATATGATGATATAGATATAACCCTTTATATCTATCATGCACAAATAGTCAATGGCACTATTACCAAATTAGAACATAATGATATACAATGGATACCAGCATCAGAAATTGATAATTTTACATTCTGTCCTGCTGATGTTGAAGTTTTAGACTATATAAAAAAGAATTATTAATATAAAATAACAAAACTAAATCATGATCCTTCTCATCATATAATTAATATAATATATCAACAATCTTTTATCAAATTATAATTAATAATAAAAATTAATAAATCAAATAATCATCTCATAAAAGTGTTATATATTTTTTTAAAATAATTACAATTAAAACAAAAAATTTTAATAAATTTAGTTAATTGTAAAATCAAGTGCGACAAATATAAAAAAAATAGCCCAATACAAAACCTTTATGTAGAATAATATTTTGGAACAACTACAAGGAGGTTTTACTATTGAACCACACACATCTTACATTAATTGAAAGAGGAAAGTTAGAGGCATATTTAGCCTTAAATTTTAGTTGTAGAAAAATTGCTAATTTACTTGGACGACATCATTCAACTATTATAAGAGAAATAAACAGAAACAAAAAAGATTATCATTCTATAACTGCTCAAAATAATTATGATAATAGAAGAAAGAATAATCTTGGTAATATAAAATTTTCACAGGATATTATTACTATTATTGAAGAAAAATTACAGTGTACATGGTCTCCTGAACAAATTGCAAACACTGTATTATATGGAAAAATAAGCTTTAAAACTATTTATAATTGGATTTATGAAGGAAAAATAAATTCAAATAATTTTAACTATTACGTCATAAAGGTAAGAAAAGAAAAGGAGTTGAAAAAAGAGGTATATTTTCAAATGGGACATTAATAAAAGAACGTTCAGAAAAAGCAAATAATCGCAATGAATTTGGACACTAGAAACTTGACAGTCTTCTTTCAAGTAGAGGTGAAAGTAAAGGTGTAATTTTTACTTATGTTGAAAGAAAATCAAGACTATTAACAGCTTTTACAAGTCGTGAAAGGACAGCTAATGCTATGAAAAAAGCAATAAGCTATCTTTTTTCTGTATTACCTAAAGAGGCTAATGAAATCTGTAACTTCAGATAGAGGAAAGAAATTTGCTTGTCATAATAGAATAAAAGCTGAACTAAAAATAGATTTTTTCTTTGCAGACGCTTATTTGCCCCAAAAAACAATGGGCAAAGAGGTAGTAATGAAAATGCTAATGGTTTATTGAGAGAG
>JAHHTE010000203.1 GCA_020024815.1 Mailhella sp. | reverse complement strand
GCCCATGAGCAGGATTGAACTGCTGACCTCATCCTTACCAAGGATGCACTCTACCTACTGAGCTACATGGGCATTCCAAATCAACGAGTTATTTTTTATACAACTATCAATAATAAGTCAAGAAAAAAATGTTTTTTTATTTTAACAAAATAACCAAATTATATTTTAAGTATTCATAATATATTTTTAGAATTTGTTTCTAAATTATTCTTTATTGCTTTAATAAAATATAAAAAATATTAGTTATGCAAACTTATAATCATAGCAATAAAAATTTTATACTCTAAAAATAAGGGGTAAAGAGTATAAAATTAGGTTATTATTTTGTTAGCAAATAAGCGTTATGGATAGCGACAATTATTTATCTAGTTAATATTATCTCGCTAATTATTCCATAAAAGCTAAAGTATAGAGTAAGGAAAGATTTCTTTTTTTATTTAGATCAAGATAGAAATTTTCTTTTTATTCTGAAATAAAGTATCAAATTGAGAAATGATAAAAATAAATATAATTAGATATGATAAAATAAGTATAATGAATAATAAATAAAATTAATTGAGCAATACAATATAATTATAACTGATATAACCATAACATAGCATTTTTATGTATTTTTTATATTACAAAAACAACTCTTTTGCACGCAAAAGAGTTGTTGGATTAAAAAGTTTTGAGAGGAGAGTTTGAGAGGGGAACTTTTTCAAAAGTTCCTCTCTCAAAAAAAAACGATTAATTTATAAACTAAAAATACTGCTAATAAAAAAGCCCTCATTTTGTGAGGGCTTTTTATATCTAAAAGGGGAGAGTACTTATTTTACTTCTGTAAAATCAGCATCCATTACGTCATCGCCACCTTTATTTTCTTGTTGGCTATTGCAGTTACCACCTGCACAACCACCTTGTTGTGCATTTGGATCACCTTGTTGAGCGTAAAGTTGTTCTGCTAATTTATGAGAAGCTTTTCCAAGTTCTTCGCTAGCTGTTTTAATAGCTGTTACATCTTCGCCTTCCATTTTTGTTTTAAGGTCAGCAATTTTGCTTTGAATATCAGCTTTTACACTAGCATCTAATTTATCACCAAGATCGTTGATTGAACGTTCTGTGCCATAAATAAGGCTATCTGCTTGGTTTCTTGCTTCAATAAGTTCTTGTTTTTTCTTATCATCAGAAGCATGAGCTTCAGCTTCATGGATAAGATTTTGTATTTCTTGTTCAGAAAGACCAGAAGAAGCAGTAATTTGAATTGATTGTTCTTTACCTGTTCCAAGATCTTTTGCTGAAACATTAACAATACCGTTAGCGTCAATATCAAAAGAAACTTCGATTTGTGGCACACCACGTGGAGCTGGTGGAATACCAGTAAGGTCAAAACGAGCTAAAGTCATATTGTCGCCAGCCATTGGACGTTCACCTTGCAATACGTGAATAGATACTGAAGGTTGATTGTCTGCTGCAGTGGTAAATGTTTGACTTTTTCTTGTAGGAATAGTTGTGTTACGATCAATAAGTTTTGTAAACACACCACCCATTGTTTCAATACCAAGAGAAAGTGGGGTAACGTCAAGTAAAAGAACATCTTTTACATCACCAGCTAAAATACCGCCTTGAATAGCAGCACCCATAGCGACAACTTCATCAGGGTTCATAGAACGATTTGGTTCTTTACCAAAGAATTCACCTACTTTTTGTTGTACGAGTGGCATACGAGTCATACCACCAACAAGAACGATTTCATCAATTTGATTTGCAGATAAACCAGCATCAGCAAGAGCTTTTTTACATGGTTCAATACTACGTTCTACTAAATCCATAACTAATTGTTCAAGTTTAGCACGGGTAAGTTTTACCATTAAGTGTTTAGGACCTGTTTGGTCTGCTGTGATAAATGGTAAGTTAATTTCACTTTCCATTGAAGTAGAAAGTTCTTTTTTAGCATTTTCAGCTGCTTCTTTTAATCTTTGTAAAGCCATACGGTCTTGAGCTAAATCAATACCATTTTGTGCTTT
Organism: Mailhella sp.; assembly: GCA_020024815.1. GTDB lineage: Bacteria > Desulfobacterota > Desulfovibrionia > Desulfovibrionales > Desulfovibrionaceae > Taurinivorans. The sequence continues at coordinate 879 of JAHHTE010000203.1, read as the reverse complement.
AAATTCATTTACAAGATGTTCAATGATACGTTGGTCAAAGTCTTCACCACCAAGGAATGTATCCCCGTTAGTTGCACGAACTTCTACAACATTATCACCTACTTCCAAAATGGAAATATCAAAAGTACCACCACCTAAGTCATAAACAGCGATTTTTTCGTTTGTTTTTTTATCAAAACCATAAGCAAGAGAAGCTGCTGTTGGTTCGTTAATAATACGTTTTACATCAAGACCTGCAATACGTCCTGCGTCTTTAGTTGCTTGACGTTGAGCGTCGTTAAAATATGCTGGAACAGTAATAACAGCTTCAGTTACAGTTTCACCAAGATATGCTTCTGCGTCAGCTTTTAATTTGCTCAAAATCATAGCAGAAATTTCAGGTGGACTATAATGACGACCATCAACTTCAACTGCTGCATCTTGGTTTTGTGCTGGAACAATGCGATATGGAGAATGATCTTTCCATCTTACAACTTCTTCGGCATCAGCACGACGACCCATAAGACGTTTTACAGCAAAAATTGTTCGTTCTGGATTTGTAATTGCTTGACGTTTAGCAGTATCGCCAACTAAACGTTCTTTATCTGTAATAGCAACCACTGAAGGGGTTGTACGACCACCATTAGGGTTGGTAATGCATTTAGGTTCTTTACCTTCCATTACGTAAACACAGCTATTAGTGGTACCAAGGTCAATACCAATAATTTTACTCATATATTCCTCCAAACGGATTATCTACTAAATTTCTAGGATTTTTATCCTTACAAGAAATAAATAAGTATGATATTTCATAAGTCTAGAGGGAATTTGAAAAAAAATTGTATTTTTATATAAGTAAAATTATAATATATTGATTTTACTTGTTTTATATATAAATAT
>JAHHTE010000202.1 GCA_020024815.1 Mailhella sp. | reverse complement strand
GACTAAAAGACCCATATTATTTCTCCCTGTTTTACTAATTTTATCTATAATATTTTTTATATTCTACTGCAATCACTTTTCCATAGCATTTGAAGTTTTCTATATCTTCAGATAAAATTGTAATTGGTGAATACTTAGGATTTATACTTTCTAATAAAATAATTCTCCCATTATTATTAAGATTTACTCTTTTTACAAAAATTTCATCATAGTAACCAACCAATGCTATTTTCCCGTTTATATCCTCCCACTCTTTTCTGTCTGGGTCAATTATTATTATAGAACCCTCTAAAATTTCAGGCTCCATGCTATCCCCTTCTACTTCCATTGCAAAAACTCTGCTGTTAAAATTTTGATCGTCCACTTCTACTGTCTCCCCTACATCGCAAAAATTCATCTTCCCTGTACCTGCTGAAGCGATACCGATTTTTTTTAGTATTATCTTTTTCTTTTGTATTTCTTCCAATCTTTTTACCTTGCTAAGTTCTACAAGTTCCCCATATAAAAAATCAGGAGTTCTTATTAAAAACTGTTGCTGTTTCAATTCTTTTATTTCTTCATCTGTAAGATTAAAAGAGGTTATTATCTTTTCAAGAAGCTTTTTAGATATTGGCTTTTTCCCTGTCTCTATTCTGCTATAAAAAGAATCAGATATTCCTAAAACTTCTGACATTTCTTTTTTATTAAAATCTTTTTTTATTCTAATTTTTTCTAAAATATTTTTCATAGCTAACCCCCTTTTTTAATTATATTTTAACTTATTTGGTTCGTTAAAAAAATAAAAAACTAAATTTTTTTCTTGACACCGAACCTAAAAGGTGCGATACTATGTCCAAGAAAAGAGAGGAACGTAACTCTAAAAAATTTTAACCTTAACCCGAACTATTAAAGTTCGGGAAATGTAGGAGATGAAAAGAATGACAAAAAAGAACCTAAAAAAATTCCAAGTTAGTTATTAGGCTGATGCTCTTAAAAACTTAAGAGCATCTACAAAATAATTAAAAAAAGAGGTGATTTATATGTGTAAACATAATGCAATAGTTGTATTCAAAGGAGATACAACAAACCAAGGGGAATGGCTAAAACATAGAAAAATAGGAGCATCAAGTATTCATAATCTTGTTGAAGCTGATAGATACCAAAAAGGATTTATTGAAAAACCTGAATATAGTTCCCCATGGATTTTATATCAAGAATTAAAAGGTTATTATAAACCTATTTTCTCTGATTTTATGCAAGATAAACTAGATTTTGGACATTTTGCAGAAGATTTTATAAGGGGTAAATTCAAAGAAAAAGCAGAGCAACAAGGTATTTTAGGAATAAAAAATGTTTCTCCAGGAGAAGAAGTTTTACAGAGTAGAGAACATGAATTTATGACTTGTACACCTGACGGCTGGGTTTTAATGGAAACAGGAGAATATATCCCTATGGAATGCAAAACAGGGGATAGCTTTCAATGGCAAGAATGGAGTAGTGATTGTGTCCCTGATAAATATTATAGCCAGTGTCAATGGATTCTTGAATGTACAGGTAAACCCTATATGTTTATCCTAGGTTGGATAAATAACAGATTTACAAAAGTCTTCACAGTAAAAAAAGATGATAATTTTATAAAAATAATGCTTGAAATCACTAGAAATTTTTGGGAAAAATTCAATCAGAACATAGAGCCTGAACTTATCGGAAATAAAATTGAAGCAGAAGCACTTGGAATCCTTTATGAAATACCAAAAAAAGATATTAAAAAAATAGAAAATACAGAACTTGAAAATGAAGCTATTGAAATTCTTAAAAATGCTTTAGATGATTTTAAAGAAAGTGAAAAGAAAAACAAAAATATTATTGAGAGTACAAAAATAAAAATAAAAAAAGAAATGCTTGAAAAAGGTATTTCAACAATGAATGTTGGTTCTTTAATAGCAAAACTAAATGCAAGAGGTGCTTTAAGCATTGCTTAATTATTAGGCTGATGCTCTTAAAATTCTTAAGAGCATCTACAAAATAATTAAAAAAGGAGTGATAAAATGGCTGGAATAATTGTTGCAAAAAATAATTTATATTCTGAAAAATCAGAAAAACCTGAAATTATTAAAGTAAAAGCTATAAAAAAAGAGCCTTTAAAAATGGGCTTTGAAGAAAGACTGCTAGAAGAAGTAAAGGCAGCCGTATTTCTTGCTAAACAATTCCCACGTGATGAAATCAAAGCAGAGGAAAGAATAATTGAACTTTGCAAAAGAAAAAGATTTGCTGAAACTGCCCTTTATTCTTTACCTCGTGGAAAAGAAGTAGTTGAAGGTGTTAGTATTAGATTTGCTGAAGCTCTAGCAAGAGCCTGGGGAAATATCCAATATTCTATTATTGAATTGGACACAGAGAATGGAATTTCTAAAATGTTAGCTTATGCCTGGGACGTTGAGAACAACACTAAAAGCACAAGACAATTTGATGTATCTATGCAAAGATACACAAGGGTAGGGACTAGAGATTTGAATAGTTATCAAGAATGTTATGAAATGAAAGCAAGTTATGGAGCAAGATTTTTAAGAGGTTGCATTCTTAATTTAATTCCAAATGACATTATAGAAATTGCAATAGAAACAATTAAAAATACTTTGAAAGCAGAAATTAAAGATATTGAACTACACAGAAATAATGCTCTTGAATACATGGTTAAAAAGTTAGATGTTACAAAAGAAGATTTAGAAAATTATTTAAATTGTAAGTTTGAGAACTGGCAAGAAAAAGAAATCTTAAATTTAAAATTTGCTTTTAATGGAATAAAAGAAGGGCAGATGACTAAAGAGCAATTACTTGGTCTTAAATCTTCTGATTCTAAAATTCGGAATATTTCAGAAAGCGAAATAAAAGAATTATTTGAACTTGATAAGGATAAAAAC
>JAHHTE010000201.1 GCA_020024815.1 Mailhella sp. | reverse complement strand
AAGGGAGAGTTTGAGAGGGGAACTTTTTCAAAAGTTCTCCTCTCAAAAAAAATAAAAAACTTATACATAAAGATAATCAGTCATAGCCACTTGTAAGCCTAAACTTTGCACTTTTTCTACTATTTCATCTACACTTCTACCATCAGAAATAATAAATTGTGCATCACCTTTTTCTTCTTCACTATGTCCACCTACACCAGTTTTTACACCAGCAGAAATACGCGTTGCACAAATATTTATAGCATTATCTCTAAATTTTGCACCTTCACGGGTGGAGATATTTAACCCAGCAAAAGGCATAAATAAACGATACGCACACATTACTTGTAATAATTGTCTTTCATGCACATCTTTTGGATTAATGGTATCATCATTTACTATTGGACGTAAACGAGGACATGAAAAAGAAACTTCTGCATGAGGATATTTTTTTTGCACATAAAAAGCATGTAAACCCGTTGCAAAAGCATCTTTTCTAAAATCATCAAGACCAAGCAAAGCCCCAAAGCCTACCCCACGCATACCTCCCATTAATGCACGTTCTTGTGCATAAAAACGATAAGGATATACTTTTTTAGGTCCAGATAAATGCAATTCATCGTAATGTTCAGCGTTGTATGTTTCTTGATATACAGAAACAAAATCTGCTCCTGCTTCATGTAAAATACGGTATTCATCACTATTCATTGGATAAACTTCAATACCAACAGTAGTGAAATATTTACGTGCAATTTTACAAGCTTCTGCAATATATTCAACAGAAGATTTAACGCGGTGTTCCCCTGTTAAGAGAAGAATTTCTTGCAAACCTGTTTCAGAAATAGAACGAAGTTCTACTTCCATTTCTTCATAACTTAAACTACCACGATTAATTTTATTTTTACAATTAAACCCACAATAAATGCAGTTATTAGCACAATAGTTAGCTATATATAATGGTGTGTATAAACAAATTGTATTTCCAAAACGTTTTCTTGTTTCAATTTGTGCTTTTTTTGCAATTTCTTCAAGTAAACTTTGTGCAACAGGTGAAAGTAATGCTGCAAAATCACTTGGTGTAAGATTAAAACTATCTTTTTTTAATGCTTCACGCACATCATTTTCTGTAAATTTATCAAAATCAACTTTTGCAACTTCATCAAGCACTTGATTCATCATGCTATGATCAAGTTGTTCCATATTTGGCAAATATTTAAAGCTCATCACTTGCTCCTATTCATCTAAGAAACCAGTTAAAGGAGAAGATGCAGAAGCTTTATCTTTTACTCTACCAAATCCAGCTAAATATGCTGTTCTACCAGCTTCAATGGCATTTTTAAATGCTCTTGCCATAGCTGGAACATCACCAGCAGTAGCAATAGCAGTATTTGCCATAATTGCTGATACCCCCATTTCCATAGCTTCACAAGCTTGAGAAGGTCTACCAATACCAGCATCAACAATAATAGGAAGATCTATTTCATCTACTAAAATTTGAATAAATTCCTTTGTTACTAAACCTTTATTTGTTCCAATAGGAGCACCCAATGGCATAATAGCCGCTGCCCCTGCATTTACCATATCACGAGCTGCATTTAAATCAGGATACATATAAGGAAGAACAATAAAACCTTCTTTTGCCATCATTTCAGTTGCTTTTGCTGTTTCATAGTTATCAGGCAAAAGATATTTTGATTCGTGGATAACTTCAACTTTTACAAAATCACCACAACCACATTCACGAGCTAAACGTGCAATACGGAGTGCTTCATCAGCTTTTCTCGCACCAGAAGTATTTGGAAGAATAGTTACACCTTTTGGAACATAATCTAAAATATTACCAATACCACCAGCATTAGCACGACGCAAAGCAAGAGTAATAATTTCAGCTCCAGCTTCTCCCACTGCTGCATTAATAATATCTAAAGAAAATTTTCCAGAACCTAAAATAAAACGTGATTTAAAGGTATGTGAACCTAATTTAAATACATCTTCCATAATATAAACTCCTAAACCATTTCTTCTTTTAATATCAAACGCATAATTTGCGTTGCTTGCATTGCAGCACAAAGCACTACTCGTGGAGCAAATAAACATGAATCAGCAACATCACTCACACCATCACCACAAATATAATACTGTTTCATGGCTTTTTGTACTTTCATTAAGTTAGCACTTTTAATATCAGCCATGCCATTACCTCCCACTAAATATGCTTGAGGTAATTGTGTAAGCACTGCTTCTACTAACATTGCTTTTTGATCTGCTTTATCAAAAGCTTCACAAATAATTTGTGCATTTTCAAAAAGTGTTACCACATTTTCAGGAACAACTTTTGTTGTATAACAATTATATGTTGCATAAGGATTAACACGCATAAGTTGTTCTTTTAATGCTTGTGTTTTTTCTTTTCCAATATCTGCTAAATCATAATGTTGCCTATGAATATTTGTTTCATCAACAACATCAAAATCCACAAGGGTTAATGTGCCAACCCCAAGCCTTGCCAGCATAACAGCCACATGTGAGCCAAGTCCACCAAGCCCAGCAATAGCAACATGAGCATTTTGAAAAAGCTTTTGCTTTTCTTTTCCATGCCTTTTTTCTTGCACTAAATAATAGCTTTCTTTATCAAACATAAAGTCTAGCCACCACCAACAAAACAAACAATTTCTATACTATCTTCATTATAAAGCATTTCAGTTGCAAAATTTGCTCTAGGCACAATAGTACCATTTTTTTCCACAGCAACATGCTCTACTTTATGCCCAACACTTTGAATATATTCCAACAAATTCAAAGGGTTTTCTAATATTATTTCTTTTCCATTTACAATCATATTTTACCTTAAAAAATAAATAATGAAAAATATATGAAACTAATTTTTTATTTTGTCAATACTCATATAAAAAATATATAACTATATTAG
>JAHHTE010000200.1 GCA_020024815.1 Mailhella sp. | reverse complement strand
TTTTTTTTAGAGGAGAATTTTTGAAAAAGTTTTTTTTATTCTTTCCTTAAAATTTTTTAAATAAAAGCTCTTTTATATAGAAAAGAGCTTTTATTTAAAATCTTAATTTATAAAGAACAAGAAATAATTTGAAAATACATTTTATTTTAATGTGAATTAGAATGTATAATTAATATTTACTTGAATACCATGATTACGCATATTTGATGAATATTGATATAAGTATGCAAGTTCTAACATATAATTATCTTTTTTTATTTCAAGACCAATATCGGTGAGGCTTGAGATATTATCCATAATTTCACTTTTCATAGATGCAACACCATTTATTCCTGTAAGACTGACATGTTGCACAACATCTTTGTCTCCTGTAACAGGAATAAGGGCAATATCTAATTTGGGTTTTATGTTCCAACCTGTTTGGGTTATAAAGCTTTTTGATACTACCATTCCTATTGGAAATTGCCAAATATTTGCATAACTATCATGATTTATAAGAATATTTTGTCCTGCCATTTGTATATTAAAGCTATCAGTGTGAATATGGTTAAACCGTATTCCTAAATAAGGCGTGAAATTAATTGTTTTGAATAATTGGAAATTATATTCAGCTTTTAATCCTGCACTAATTGCATGTGAATCAAAATTACTTGTTAATAATGCAATAGTGTTATATTGTTTTATTTCATTGTGTATTGTTGTGTAGTTTATATCTGCAATTAAGCCAATATTATTAAGTAAATATCCAGAATAAAGTCCAAAACCTAAGCTATCATAATTATTTTCTGTTTTTTCATAATTTCCAGTAGATTCAGAAGATCCTTTTCCCATATTTGTCATAATACCAAGACGAAAACTATTTTCCCAAGTATGATCTAATCCAAGAACTATACCATTAAAATCTGATTTATAGCCTGTTTTGTAATAATAGCTTTTTAATCTATCTGTTTTTTCACGGAAGAACATAGGCATAGCCCATAAATTAATGCCATTTTTGATAGAATCACCAGCAGCAATATTATTATATTCTTTATTATCAGCAAAAGTTTTTATATTAGAAAAATGAGGAGAAAAAGAAGCACGGTTGAGAACATATTCATTACTAGTGGTTGCAACATTCATTGTTTGCTGTAATGCACCTGAAATAGTAGCTATTTTTGCGGCACTTTCAATACTTATTGCTTTTTCAGGTTTAGTCATAGTAGTACTATTCAATGCACTTGAAATTAATGGATTAGTATCTTTTCCATTATTTTGGTAATGATTAATAATAAGATTTGCTAAAGAAGGATCCATAAGATTGGTAATCCCATTATTTTTATTAAAATTTACAAATGCTATAAGATCATTATCTTTTACTATTACATCATATTCAAATAAAGCATTTCCACTAACATATATACCACTATTAGCATCAATTTTTCCATCATTGTTTTGGTCTATTGCTTGTTGAAAATCTGTTACACCACCTTTAATTATGGTGTAATATTCATCACCGTTTGTTGCATTTATATTAGTTAAATGAAGTCCAGAACCTTTTTCAAATTTTATAGTTTTATTACTCGTATTCTCTATAAGAAAATTAGTATTTGTTGTTGCATTATTAACATTTATATTGGAAAAATCAGCAACAAGTAAATTTTCTTTTGCAACATAAAGACCAGAATTTTGTGAATTTGTTGAACTTCCAATTACATTTATTGTTGTTTTGTCTAAGTCCATTGGGTTTGAAATAAAAACAGCTGATTGATAATAATCTTTTGTTGCGTTATTGTTTATCCCTTCAATATTTTGTGTAAGATATTCATTGGCATCAAATAATGTACTTTTTATATCCATTATAGAAGATTTGTGTTGATCATTTATTGTAAAATTATCTCCAAAAATGATATAGCCATTTGCTTTTGTGGTAAAATTACCACCACTATGTAATCCTTTTTTTATTTTTAGAACAGATTTATTATTTGTTGTAAGAGTATTATTTCCAACAGTAACAATAGTACCATTGGCTGGTTGTGTATAATCTTCAACAATGACAGAAGTAAATGATTCTTGATTTATAGGATTTGAATTTTTAATTTCTAGATTATGAGCAAGTTGTGTTTTTCCATTTAATACAAGAGTTGATCCATTGTCTATTGTAATATCTTTATCAAAATAGTTTGTCCCATTAGTTTCTATTATTACATTTGAATTATTATTGATATTAAGTTTATCATAAAAATGAATATCTTTTTTAGCACTAATAAGAACATTTGAATTATTATCAATATTAATATCTTTTTTGAAGTCTATATAGCTTTCTAAGGAAAGAATGTCTATATTTGTATCATTATCAATAAAAAGGTTTTTAGAAAAGAGAATACTGTTTTGTGCATTAATTATAATATTTGTATTGTCTTTTCCTGTAAATGAATTGTAAAATAAAATGTGTCCTTTTGGGGCATTGATAATAGCGTTTGCTTCATTTTCAATAAGAGTGTAAGCGTTAGGGGAGCTGATATACGGATAACCTAAATAAATATGTCCATTTTGTGCATTTAGAATTATATTTGCATCATTTTTTACTACAAGATTTTTTTCAAAGAGAATATTACCTTTATGAGCGTTTAAGGTTGTTTTTCCTCCTTCTACATTTAAGTTTTGATTAAAATGTATTGTGGCATGGTCATGGACTTTTGGACCTAATCCAGCATTAATAGTTATTTCTCCTGTCCATGTTTGATCAGATATACCACCATTAATATCATAAAAATAAATATAATTATCCGCTTGAAGTGTTCCAGATCCTGATAATTTATTACTAATTTGAATAAATCCATCAACCCACCAGTAATAGGGATCTTGCGTATTATCATAGTTGACAGATATTGTTTCGTTTTTTAATTCATATTCATCTTTAATATCAATATATTTTGCAAAAGCATATTCTGGACAACTCATTAATAT
>JAHHTE010000020.1 GCA_020024815.1 Mailhella sp. | reverse complement strand
CTCTATATGTAGCTGTTTGTTGTGGTTTTTCGCTAACACTAACACTATAAAGTTTTACAGGATATTCTTTTAATCTTGGTTCTACACATTTCCAAATATAACGTGCTAAATTTTCAGCAGAAGGATTAATAGTATCAAAAGGTGGCGTTTCATTTAAAAAACAGTGATCAAGTTTTGCTAATTCTTCACGTAAAATTTTCTTTAATACAGTAAAATCAGCAACAAGCTCTGTGTCTTTTGTTAATGTATCCCCTTCTACAACTAATTCTGCAAGATAATTATGTCCATGCATATTTTCGCATTTGCCTTGATAATTTCTTAAAGCATGTGCAGAAGAAAAACCTTCTCTTACTGTTAATTGCCAAAAAGAACGAGCCATATATTTCTCTCCTTAATTCATTTCACTTTCATAGATATTACGCATTTCACGATATAATTCTGGTGAACCTTTTACTTTCCATTCTTCACCAAGTTTCATCATACAACTTATTTCATTATTTAATGATAATCTTAAAGAAAAAGGAGCTTTTCCTGCATGATTACGTAATATTTTTTTCAAATATGCTATATTATTTATTTTTTTAGAACCAAAATCAATAATTATTTCACTAGTACAATCTTCACAAGCTTGAAGAAGTGGAATCATATTTTCAGCTAAAAGTTTTACTTCTATCATTGCTTCTTCTTCATCTTCTTTTGCTTCATCAAAATTACTTTCTTCTGCTTGGCTATTATCAACAGTTGCTTGAAGATAAAATAAATTATTTGATTCCTCTGTAAAATATTGTCTTATTTCTTCATATCGTTTTGGAAAAACAATTAATTCTGCATGACCTGTTAAATCTTCTATTTGCATAAAAGCCATTTTTTTACCTGATTTAGTAATAAATTCCTTAATGCCTGTAACAAGTACTGCTACTTTTACTAATGTTTTATTTGCTAAATTTCGTATTTCTTCTATGGTAATAGCACCAAGTCTTTCAATTTCAGGTCTATATGCTTGTAATGGGTGGCTTGTAAGATAAAAGCCTAAGGCTTCTTTTTCAAAATTAATTTTATCTTCGTCAGACCATTCAGGCAAGCCACTTTCAGGACAATCAAAACCTATACCACCTTGAGAAAAATCTTCTTGTGCTGGAGCAAAAGCAAGTAAAGAAACTTGTTTAGATTCTTTTTCTTTTTGTTTTTTAGCAACTCTTGCAACAACAGTATCCATTATAGCAAGTAAACCTGCTCTTGATACTCCAAAACAATCTAATGCACCTGCTTTAATAAGATTTTCTAATACTCTTTTTGTAACTTTACGTAAATTTATTCTATAACAGAAATCAAAAAATGATTTATAAGGTCCTTTTTCTTCTCTATTATTAATAATTTCTTTAATAGCTTCATCACCAACAGTTTTAACCCCACCTAAACCATAAATAATGGCATCATTATCAGGAGTAAATTCACGTCTACTTTTTTGAATATCAGGAGCTTTAACCTTAATATCCATATCATTACATACAGCAACATATTTTAAGATTTTATCTTGGTTTCCAATTTCAGAAGTAAGTAATGCACTCATAAATTCAACAGGATAATATTTTTTTAAAAATGCAGTATGATAAGATATTACAGCATAAGCAGCACTGTGGGCTTTGTTAAATCCATATTCAGCAAATTTTTCCATAAGGTCAAAAATTTCATTTGCTTTTTCTTCAGGTACTCCTCTTTTTCCTGATCCATCAAGGAAAATTCCCCGTTGTTGAGCCATTTCTTCAGGTTTCTTTTTACCCATAGCACGACGTAATAAATCAGCACCACCAAGAGTATATTGAGCAACAATTTGTGCAATTTGCATTACTTGTTCTTGATAAACAATAACTCCGTATGTATCTTTTAAGCAAGGTTCTAGCTCTTCTAAAGGATAAGTAACTTCAACTTCACCATGTTTTCGTTTACAAAATTCGTCAACCATACCAGAGTTTAAAGGTCCTGGACGATAAAGAGCTAACATAGCGATTAAATCTTCAAAACAAGTTGGTCGTAACATACGCAAATATTTACGCATACCAGAACTTTCTACTTGGAAAACGCCATCAGTATCCCCTTTTGCATATAAATCATATACTTGTGGGTCATCAAAAGGTAATGTATCTAAATCAGGTGGAGTTTTACCTTGATGAATAATATTTTGAATTGCTCTATTTACTAAAGTTATTGTACGTAAACCTAAAAAGTCAAATTTTACAAGACCAACTTTTTCAACAATTTTCATATCAAATTGTGTTACAAGTTCGTCTTTTTTTCCTTTAAATAAAGGTAAATAATGATGCATAGGTAAATCAGAAACAACAACTCCAGCAGCATGGGTTGATGCGTGACGAGAGAGACCTTCAAGACGCAAACAAATATCTATAAGCCTTTTAGATGAGGCATTACTATTATATTCAGTAATAAATTCATTATTATTTTTTAATGCTTTTTCAAGTGTAATACCTAAATCATCACCTAAAATTTTACAAATTCTACTTGTTTCTTGAAAAGATAATCCAATAGCACGCCCTACATCACGAATAACAGCTTTTGCTTTCATTTTACCAAAAGTGGCAATTTGAGCTACTTTATCTTTTCCATATTTTTCAGAAACATATTCAACAACTTCAAGACGTCTATCTTCACAAAAATCAACGTCAATATCAGGCATAGAAACACGTTCAACATTTAAAAAACGTTCAAAAAATAAATTATAAGGAAGTGGATCAAGGTTAGTAATTCTTAAAGACCATGCAACCAAAGAACCAGCAGCAGATCCACGTCCAGGCCCTACTGGAATACCTTTATTTTTTGCCCAGTTAATAAAATCTTGCACAATAAGAAAATAACCCGGAAATCCCATACCACAAATAACATTAAGTTCCATTTCAAGGCGTTCTTCATATTGTTTTATATCTAATGTTTCACGGTGAGGGTGTTTTTCAAGACGTTTTTGTAAACCTTCACGTGCTAATTTTCTAAATTCTGTTTCTAAGGTCATTCCCTCTGGTAATTCATAAATAGGGAAATGATATGGTGGTGTTTTTAATTGAATTTCAAGCCCACGACATTCATCTGCAATTTTTAAAGTATTTTCAATAGCTTCAGGATAATCTTTAAAAGCAGAAATCATTTCTTCAGGAGATTTGTAATATAAATCAGTTGCATCAAATTTCCATCTATTTTCATCATGTTCTGTTCTTTGTTGTTGTACACATAATAATATATCATGAGCTTCTACATCTTCTTGATTTAAATAATGGCAGTCATTGGTTGCAACAAGAGGCAATTTTGTTTCATCAGCTAATTCATATAATTTTTGATTTAATAAATGCTGTTCTGGTAATGTATTTGATTGTACTTCAAGATAAAATCTATCAGGATAAATTTCTGCATATTCTTTAGCAATACCTAAAGCATCTTTAAATGTTCCACCACCATTAATATATTTATTATGCCCTAATAAAGTTCTTGGTATTTCACCAGCTAAACAAGCAGATAACGCTATAATACCTTCATTATATTGTTTTAATATGTTTTTATCAACTCTTGGTTTATAATAATATCCATCTAAAAAACTTTTGCTTACAAGAGCTAATAAATTTTGATAACCAATTTTATTTTTTGCTAATAAAATAAGGTGATGACGAACTTTCGCTAATTCACTTGTTGTATCTTTATGGTCGCGAGTTACATATACTTCACAACCTAAAATGGGATCAATATTTTGTGCTTTACAAGACATATAAAAATATGCAGCACCATGCATATTACCATGATCAGTAATTGCAGCAGCAGGCATACCAAAACCACTTGCTTTTTTTGTTAAATCATCAATGCGGATAGCTCCATCAAGCAAACTATATTCTGTATGACAATGTAAATGGACAAAATTTGACATAAAATCTCCTCTAAAATAAGTAGCTTGTTTTTGCACTAATTTCAAGATATATTAAACCTTGACATTACAAGAATTTGTTATAAATAAAAAATAAAAGATTTATAATTTCGGTGTATTATGAATAATTTAATTGAATTATTTTCAACAAAGTTTATGAATATGCTTTTAATGTTTGGAATTTGTTTTCTTTTTATTTTCTTTTTAAGATTTTTATATGGTCCAAAAGGAATTTTTAGAAAAAGCCTTATGAAAGATATAGAAAATGAAAAAAAAGTAAAAAAAGAGACAAACAATGAATAACTTTCAAACACATTTAGAGTACTTTAAAAATTATGCTAATGAATATATTAAAACATATCAAGAACCTTGTTTAAATTTAAAAAAAGAACATACATATCATGTTGTTGAAAATGCAATACAAATTGCAGAAAATTTAATGGTATCAGAAAAAGAAATGTATATTGCAAAACTAACAGCATTATACCATGATTTAGGACGATTTTATCAATATAGTAAATATAAAACTTTTGTTGATAGATTAAGTGAAAATCATGCTCATATTGCTGTAAAATTATTGAAAAAAAATAAGCTCTTTTTACAAGAACCTAAAGAAATTCAACAGCAAGTTTTATGTGCGATTGTTTTGCATAATGTTGCTTTTTTTCCAAAAAATTTAAAAAAAGAATATATATTACAAAGTAATATTATTCGTGATGCAGATAAAATTGATATTTTAAAAATAATGGCACATAACTTTTCAAATACATTGCCTGAAAAAGATAGTGTTTTACTTCATGTAAAAGATGAACCTAATAGTTTTACACCTCTTATTTTAGAACAAGCAATACATAAACAACCAATTAAATATACTGATTTAAAATATGCTAATGATTTTAAAATATTACTTACTGGTTGGTTTTATTCTTTAAATTTTACCATTAGTAAAAAACTTGTAATAAAAAGTGATGTATTAACAATTATTTTAAACTCATTACCTTCTGAAAAGAAAATAAATGAATTTAAAGAAATGGTACAAAAAGATTTTATTGCTTATTCTTAAAAATAGTACAAGTAAGAACTCCTGTTAATACCATTGCTCCACCTAAAAATTGAATAAATCCAATTTGTTCATGAATAAAAATTACAGCAAAAGTAGATCCAAAAACAGGAACTAAATAATAAATAATTCCAGCACGAACAGCTCCAATCATTTCAATAGCAGTATTCCAACAAAGAAAAGCAAAAATTGAAGCAAAACCACCAATATATAATAATGCCCAAATATGTTCTATTTTTTCTATTGGTGGATATGTACCATAGTAAAAGAATGTTAATACTACTGCAAAAAAACAAGCAATAGTAAATGTTACTTGTAAAAATACAGTCATATGAATTTTTACTTTAAAAAATCGCATGCTTACAGAATATAAAGCAAAGCATATTGAACAACCTAATGTCCAAAAATGCCCTATTGTAAAATTAAAATGATGAAAAATATCCATATTTCCTTTAGTTACTAGAACAAAAACTCCACCCAAACAAAGTAATGAACCAATAATCCAAAGAGTATTTATTTTTTCTTTAAAAATAAGCCATGATAAAATCATCATAAAAAGAGGTGAAGTTGTCATTAAAATAGTCATATCAACAGCAGGAGCTGTTTGTGGTGCATTATAAAATAAAAAATTGCTTAAAAAACAACCAAGAAAACCATAAAGCAAAAGCAATTTCCATTCTTGTTTTATTAAAGGAAAATCTTTTTTTAAATGTTTATAAGATAACGGTAATAAAAGAATACTAGCTATAATCCAACGCCAAAAGCTCATTTCAAGTCCAGTATAGGAATTTGCCAAAACTTTTGCAGCAATAAAATTTCCAGCCCACATAATAGTAGAGCCTAATGCCATTAGATTTCCCATAAAAAGCACATTATTTTCTTTTGTATTCATACGCACCTCAATAAAAAATTTACTCTTTATTGATAAATTTGTAAATTCAATAAAACTTGCTTGACGAAAATTTTATTATACTTCATTGTATTGCAACTAATTTTTATAGGATATAATATGAGAGTTTTGGCACTTGGTGATATTTGTGGTAGTATTGGTAGACAAGCAATAAAAAGCCGTATTCCTTATCTTAGAGAAGAACTAAATATTGATTTTATAATTGCAAATGGTGAAAATAGTGCGGGTGGTGTTGGAATTACAACATCAACAATTAATGAAATTTTAAATGCAAAAATTGATTGTATTACTGGCGGTAATCATAGTTGGAAAAACCGTGAAGTTTATGATAAATTTGATAGTGAACAAAGAGTATTACGTCCACAAAATTATCCAGAACCAGCTCCGGGACGTGGTGCAAATATTTATATTTTACCTGATGGAAAAAAAATAGCGGTTTTAAATATTCAAGGTACAACATTTATGGAATCACTCCCTTGCCCTTTTCAAGCTGCTTTTAATTTTGTAAATTCGTTAGATGATGATATTATTTTTCGTTTTGTAGATTTTCATGCAGAAGCAACAAGTGAAAAAAAGGCTATGGGCTTTGCCTTAGATGGAAAAGTAAGTGCTGTTTTTGGAACACATACTCATGTTCAAACCGCTGATGCCCAAATCTTACCAAATGGAACAGCATATATGACTGATTTAGGTATGTGTGGCGTGGAATTATCTTGTCTTGGTATGAGTTTTGAATCTGTACTTCCCCGTTTTCTTCATAAAAGACCGTCAAGTTTTAAACGTGCAGTTGGACAAGGAGCTTTAAACGGTTTACTTATGGATTTAGATGATAAAACAGGAAAAGCTATTTCTGTTTCATTATTTAGAGAAAACTCCCCAAGAACCCAAGTAACAATATTAGATTTATCAAAAAAAAATGAACAAATAACAAAAGATGATGAATAAAATTTATATATTAACAACTGGTGGAACAATTTCAGCACAAAAGTCTGAACAAAACTTATTTGATTTAGGAAAAATTTCAGGACAAAATCTTTTTTCACATATTGAGATTCCTCAAAATTATCAACTTGAATTTATTGATATTTGTAATATAGATAGTTCTTTTATGAATTTTGATATTCTTTATACAATTAAAGATACTATTTTACAATTAATTCAAGATAATACAACAAAAGGAATAATTATTACACATGGCACAGATACGCTTGAAGAAAGTGCCTATTTTTTAAACTTATGTTATCCATCTGAAAGCGAAACTCCTGTAATTATAACAGGTTCACAAAGGGCAAGTGATGAAATAGGAAGCGATGCCTTTTCTAATTTACAACATGCCATTTATGCTATTACAAGTCAAAAATGTAATAAATTAGGTGTATTAGTTTTATTTAATCAAGTATTACTTATGCCTAAATATGCTCACAAAACTCATACACATTTTTTACAAGCTTTTACAAGTCAAGTTTATGGTGTTTTAGGAACAGTAGATAATCAATATGTTAATATTGTGCAATATCCTAATATACAAGAATATTATTCCATACAAAAAAAATTTCCTGAAATAGAAATTTATAAAACAAGTCTTGATTCTCAAGGGAAATTTTTAGATTATATAGAAAAATGTCAAATAAAAGGGGTAATTATTGAAGCTTTTGGGCGTGGTAATGTGCCAGAACAAATTGCTATAAAAATAAAAAACATTATAAAACAAGGATGTTATGTTGTTATAACATCTGATTGTGCTAATGGTGCAGTTCAACCTCTTTATCATTTTGACGGTGGTTTATATAAGTTGCTTGAATATGGTGCAATAAGTGGTTTTGATTATTCTGCAAAAAAAGCTCGTATAAAATTAGGTGTTCTTTTAAGTGCTAATAAAAATAAAAATGAAATTATTGAGGCATTTACAAAATAATTTAAAATTTATAAAAAAATGCTTGCATTTTATTTTTATTTACTGTAAATAATACATCTCTTGCCCATGTAGCTCAGTTGGTAGAGTGCATCCTTGGTAAGGATGAGGTCAGCAGTTCAATCCTGCTCATGGGCTCCACTTTGTGGAACTTATAAAAAAATAAAAAAAGTATTTGACAAATAAATAAGAATACTATAAATAAATTAAACGTTGCCTGGGTAGCTCAGTTGGTAGAGCAGAGGACTGAAAATCCTCGTGTGGGCAGTTCAATCCTGTCCCCAGGCACCACAAATTTTAAGCTCGGTTTATCCGAGCTTTTTTTTGTCGCTTTAGCATAATAAAACCACCCGCTAAGCGGGTGGTTTTATTATGCTAAAGCGACAATATAAAAAAGGGAGCAATGCTCCCCTTTTTATCGTGTTAATTTTCTAAATTTCATTCTGTGTGGTGTATCAGCACCTTTACCAAGACGTTTACGTCTATCTTCTTCATATTCAGTATAATTACCGTCAAAGAAGTTTACAACACCTTCATCTTCATAAGCAAGAATATGTGTTGCAATACGGTCTAAGAACCAACGATCGTGGCTAATAACAAGAACACAACCTGCAAAATTTTCTAATGCATCTTCTAAAGCACGCATAGTATTTACATCAAGATCGTTTGTAGGTTCGTCAAGTAAAAGTACGTTTGCACCTGATTTTAACATTTGTGCTAAGTGTAAACGTCCTCTTTCACCACCTGATAAAAGGCTTACATCTTTTTGTTGATCACTACCATTAAAATTGAAACGTGAACAATATGCACGAGCGTTAATATCTCTATTACCAAGTTTGATAAATTCAGCACCTTCACTAATTATATCATAAACGCTTTTACCTGCTTCAAGACTATCACGTCCTTGATCAACATAAGCAAGTTTTACAGTTTCACCAACAGTAAGTGTACCACTATCAGGCTTTTCTTGACCTGTAATCATTTTGAATAATGTTGATTTACCGGCACCATTAGGACCAATAATACCAACAATAGCACCGGGTTGAATGATAAAGTTTAAGTTATCAGTAAGAACTTTATCTCCCATTGCTTTGCAAACATTTTCTGCTTTAATTACATTATTTCCAAGACGTGGTCCTGGTGGAATGTAAATTTCAAGTTCAGCAGCAAGTCTTTCACTTTCATGGCTAACCATTGCTTCATAAGCATTAATACGAGCTTTGCTTTTTGCATGTCTACCTTTTGGAGCCATGTGTATCCATTCAAGTTCTCGAGCCAATGTTTTTTGACGTTCTTTATCTGCTCTTTCTTCTTGAGCAAGGCGTTTTTCTTTTTGTTCAAGCCAAGAAGAATAATTACCTTTCCATGGAATACCTTTACCTCTATCAAGCTCTAAAATCCAACCAGCAACATTATCTAAGAAATAACGGTCGTGGGTAACAGCAATAACAGTACCAGGAAAAGTATGTAAAAATCTTTCAAGCCATGCAACTGATTCAGCGTCTAAATGGTTTGTAGGTTCGTCAAGAAGAAGAACATCAGGATTCTGAAGGAGTAAACGGCATAATGCAACACGGCGTTTTTCTCCACCAGAAATAACTGAAACTGGTGTATCAGCAGGTGGACAACGCAAAGCGTCCATAGCCATATCTAAACGTGAATCAATATCCCAAGCATTAAGAGCGTCCATTTTTTCTTGAACTTTTGCTTGACGTTCAATAAGGGCGTCCATTTCATCAGGTTCCATTGGTTCAGCAAATTTAGCGTTAATATCATTAAATTCATTTACTAAATCTATAACTTCTTTAACGCCTTCTTCCACCACTTCGCGTACAGTTCTTGTTTCATCGACAAGTGGCTCTTGCTCAAGATAGCCAATGCTATATCCAGGAGCAATAACAATATCACCTTCAAAATTTTTATCAACACCAGCTAAAATTTTTAAAAGTGAAGATTTACCAGCACCATTTAAACCAAGAACACCAATTTTTGCACCATAAAAGTAACCAAGAGTAATATCTTTTAATACTTCTCTTTGTCCATGGCGTTTTGTAACACGGTGCATGGAGTAAATAACTTTTTCTTGTTCGTTACTCATATTCCCTCAAGTAGTTTTATTATAAAATTTCTTTTAAGAAAGCTCTTGTTCTTTCGTGTTGAGGATTTGTAAAAAACACGTCAGGGCTTGCTTTTTCTAAAATATTTCCATGATCAACAAAAATAACTCTATCAGCAACTTCTCTAGCAAAAGCCATTTCGTGTGTTACGCAAATCATAGTCATACCGTCAGAAGCTAAATTTTTCATAACATTTAAAACTTCATTAACCATTTCAGGGTCAAGAGCTGATGTTGGTTCATCAAAAAGCATAACTTTTGGTTGCATAGCCAAAGCTCTAGCAATAGCAACACGTTGTTGTTGACCACCAGATAATTGCACAGGATATTTATGTGCTTGATTTAAAATACCAACACGTTCAAGAAGTTCCATAGCAATAGAAGTAGCTTTATGTTTTGCTAATTTTCTTACTTTTATTGGAGCTAATGTAATATTATCAAGTACACTAAGATGTGGATAAAGATTAAATTGCTGGAAAACCATTCCAACTTCACTTCTAAGTTCGTTAACATCAACACTTTTATCGTAAATATCCACGCCTTCAAGTAAAATTGAACCTTGTTGTATTGTTTCAAGTCTATTTAAACAGCGAATAAGTGTACTTTTACCAGATCCTGATGGGCCACAAATAAAGACAACTTCACCTTTTTCAACAGATTCATTTACTCCGTTTAAAACATGAAAATCACCATACCATTTATGCACATCACGAATTTCAAGAATAGGCATATTACCTCCAACATATATATCACAATACAATATTCTTCTATTGTAAATGTTAATTATAGGTATACATCAATCATTTTGTCAAGTTTAACCTTATAAACATAAGCTTTTTTACGTTAAAAATTTTATTTTTATATGTCAGTCTATTGACACTTTTAGAATTTTCGCTAAAGTACTATTATTATTCTTACGCTCCTTGGAGGGAGGTATGTCCCAAAGATTATCGGGAATAATTGGTGAAGATACCTCATTAACCGAAGTTTTTAAAATTCTCAAAAAAGTAGCACCAACAGATAGTACAGTACTTGTTACTGGTGAATCTGGTACAGGAAAAGAGGTTTTAGTTCGTACTTTACATAATGAAAGTAAACGAGCTAATGCTCCTTTTATACCTGTTAACTGTGGGGCTATACCAAAAGAACTCTTAGAATCTGAATTATTTGGACATGAAAAAGGTGCTTTTACTCATGCAATCAGAACAAAACTCGGTCGTTTTGAATTAGCAGAAGGTGGTACTATTTTTCTTGATGAAATAGGTGAAATGGATACTTCTTTACAAGTAAAAATTTTGCGTGTTTTACAAGAAAAAGAAATTGAACGTGTTGGTGGAAATGGTCCTAAAAAAATTGATGTTAGAATTGTTGCTGCTACAAATAGAGATTTAGAACAAGAAGTTGCTCTTGGAAACTTTAGAGAAGATTTATATTATCGTTTAAATGTTATTCCATTGCATTTACCACCATTACGTGAACGTGGTAATGATATTTTATTATTAGCAGATCATTTTCTTTCATATTTTTGTCAAAAAAAAGAAAGAGAAAGACTCTGTCTTTCAGAAGAAGTTGCTAAAGTTTTTCTCAATTATGCTTGGCCTGGTAATGTTCGTGAATTAGAAAATTTTACAGAACGTCTTAGTATTTTAGCAGATGGACCTGAAATTATTCTTTCTGATTTATCATCTAAAATATTAGGTGGTGTTGGAGATATTGAAAAACTTCCACCATTACCACAAAACATAACACTTGCTAAAGCAAATGTAAAAGATAAAGAAATTTCTTTAGAATCAAGTGTTAGTTCAAAAGAAAAACAATCACTAACAACTATCCTTACACAAAGCATTAATGAAGTGCCAAAAGCTAAAGAAGAAAATAATGATATTCTTCTTAGTTTAGTTGATATGAAAAAACGGAATTTAAATCTTAAGGAATTTTTAGAGCTTATTGAGGATAAAATCATTAATGAAGCTCTAGAACAAGTTGATGGTGTAAAAAACCAAGCAGCAGAACTCTTAGGAATTAAACGGACTACCCTTATTGAAAAACTAAAAAAAAGAAAAGATGAAGAATAAAAAGATTATATTATGAAAATAAAAACAGTTCTCTTATCTTTGTTTCTTGTTTTGGCAAACTCCCCTTTTGCCCATGCTCTTTCATGGTCTTTAGCTCCACAAACAGGATCTGATCAAATTCGTATTACCAATAATGGAAATAAAGAAAATTTAAACACAATTCGTATTGATAAAAATAAAATTCTTATTCAAAGTAAAAATTTTGATAAAACTCCACAATTAGTTAATGGAAATTTTGTTACAGATATTCTTCCAACAGAATATGGTCTTACCATTCAATTAAAAGATAGTGCCTTTGGTTTTATTCAAAACTTAGATAAAAATGGTAATTTAACAGTTGAAATTTATAAAGACCCTATGGGGTCTCGTTGGAAACCAAGCCAAGAAAGACAAGAATTTAATAATGAAGTAAAAGAAAAAGAGAAAAAAGTTCAAGTAAAGCTTGAAGAATTAAAACAAGAAAAAAAAGAAAGAGAAGAAATTTTAGCTCAAGTTCAAAATAACTTAGCAAAACAAAAAGAACAAGAAGCTAAAAAAGAAAAACTTCCTTCTCAACTTTCTGAAGTAAAAAATACAACAGTCGTTCCACATACAAATTTTGTAAAACCTGTTCAACCTGTTATTACAGAAAATGTAAATGAAAAGTTTGTTCCTTATAATCAACAAACAAATCTTGCTGAAAATAATAAAATTAATTCTAATACAATTAAATCAAATGAATTAATTATCACAGAAAATACTGATGATAATTCTCGTTTTATACCTCAATTTAATGCAAAGGAAAATATTCTTGTTGCAGATAATCACAAACTTGTAAAAGAAAATTCATTAGAAAAAGCAAAAGAAATTAATGAAAATGAATTGCCTGCTAATGCAATGAAACAAGGGCAAGAAAAACAAGAAAAATTTGATCCAAAAACTTTTACCCCTCCAAGTGTATCTTTTAAATTAAATCAAACAAAACCTGGTGAAGCAAAAGTAATAACAGAAAAAGATTTACAAAATGTTAATGTTAAAGCTGAAGACGCTATTGATCCAGATAAACAAGAAGTTGATAATTCAAAACTTATTCATGGTGAAGCTCAAGAATTACCTCTTGTAATTGAAGATGATTCCTATGATATTACTCTTCCAACAACACAAGAAGAATTGGAAGAACTTTTAAATGGTAAACCTCAAAAAATAAGTCCTACACCAGTACCTGGTGAAATTTTATATGTTGATGAAGAAGGAAACCCCGTTCCTGCTCCATTAGATATTCCTGCTACTATACAAAAAATGCGTAAGGCATATAACCTTAGTATTTTTGAAATTGTTTTAGAAGAAGCAGAAAAATTAAAAGATTTAAATTTACCTAAAAATTTACTTGAAGAAATTTATTATAATAGAGCAAAAGCATTTTTTGCAATTAATAGTAGAAATTTAAAAGAACATGGTAAAGAGTTTATTGGAATTGCTCAAGAAGCGTTAAATATGAGTCAAGAGTCAACACGTAAGCCTGAAGTCTTATCAAATCTTGCAATAACACATTTAGCTTTAGACGCGCCTCAAGAAGCAAAAGCTTATACTGATATTTTATATAAAAATTATCCACTTAGCATAGATACTCCTAATACTATTTTGCTTTTAAGTGATTATTATTTGCGTCAAGGTGAATACTCTTTTGCATCAAAATATTTACAAATTTTAATTGATAATTACCCTGATAATACATATGCAAAAGACGCATCTTTATTACAAATTAAGGCATTATATAAATTAGGCAATTTTGATAGAACTCTTGCTATGATTGAGTTTATTGATAGAAAATGGCCTAAGGTATATCTTGAATCTTCTGATTATCTTATGATAAAAGCACATATTCAAGAAGATAAAAAAGATTATAAAGGAACTATTGATACTTATTGGAAACTTTTTAACTTAGATCCAAAAAGTGAAGAAGCTGGTGATTTATTATTTAAAATTGCAAATCTTTATTATGATCTTGGTGATAAAGAATCAGCTAAAAAAGTTCTTGATCAACTTTATAAGGAATATCCAGAACATAAACTTAATTCAAAAGGTTTATTATATGTTGGGGAAAATGGACGTTTTGATTCACCTTTAAACTTGGATCAAACTATCCAAATTTTTAAACAAGATAATCCCGTATTCCCTACTCCTTATTATGAAAAAATTATTAAAGATTTTCCTGATAGCCATGAAGCAATCTTAGCAAAACTTCGTTTAGGAACTTTGCATTATCTAGAAAAAGAATATTATGATGCAGCTAAAATTGCCCAAGAAGTTTTTATTGCAAATATGGATAAAAATGAAAGCAAAAATGCTTCTGACTTATTAAGAAGATCTTTTGACCCTATGTTAAATTTAGCTCTTACAGAGGAAAACTCTGAAAGAGTTTTACAATTATGGGAAGAATTTCCTTCTGTTCGCGAATTCTATGAACCAATAAATACTGAATTACGTATGGCAATGGCAAAAGCTTTCCTTAACCGAGATCAGATTGAAAATGCTGAAAAATTACTTGCTCCATTTTTAAACAATATCCCTAAAACTGAACAACAATATAAAGATAATCTTTATGCTTATGATGTTTTCTTAGCTCATGCTATTATAAAAGAAAATTGGAATAAGGTATTAGAATTAAATGAAAAAATTGCTGAATGGGTTTTGCCTAAAAATAGAGAATTAAATAAACTTTATACAACAGCATTAGCAGCTGAAAATTTAGGCTTAAATGCAAGAGCATTACCTATTTGGGAAACTTTGGCTGTAAATGAAGAAATTCCTTTATATCAAAGAGCTTATGCTCAATATTTTTTAGCCCGTGATGCAGAAAAAAAACAAAATTTACGTGGTGCTTATCAAGCTAACTTAGATGCTTTAGCAATGTTTGAAGATTTACGAAACACACAATCTCCTTATGCTAACGCAGAAAGAGAACGTGAAAGTATTGCCGCATTAATGGATATAACAGAAATTGCTGGTCGATATACAGAATCTATGGAATGGTTAAACCGTTATCGTAAATATGTATCTGATGAATCAGAAGATTATGCAGGTTTGCAATTACGTGAAGCTCGTTTACATAGAAAAATGGGTGATATGGCAAGATGGCGTTCTATTTTAGAAACAATTCGCAAAAAAGAACCTGATTCTGTATACGGAAAAATGGCTGCATCAGAACTTAATACCTACGAAATAGCAAGAGATTTAAATCGTTTTACAGGAAATTAAGATGGAAATAAAAGGTGTTATTGTTGGTTTGGGTAATCCAGGATCACAATATGCAACAACTAGACATAATTTAGGTTTTTTAACTTTAGAAGCATTTTTAAAAAATATAAGTGTAAAACATACTGTTAATCAAATTTCAACATCAAAATTTAACGGCATAACATTTAAAGCAGAATATAATAATTCTGCATGGATTTGTGCTTTTCCACAAACGTTTATGAATTTAAGTGGAGATTGTGTTCAACCACTTCTTGCTTGGTATAAAATAACACCAGAAAATCTCTTTATTATCCATGATGAACTAGATTTAACACCTGGAAGAATACAATTAAAAAAAGGTGGTGGAAATGCAGGTCATAATGGATTAAAATCCATTAGTAACAGATTAGGAACACAAGATTATTTTCGTTTACGAATGGGTATTGGCCGTCCTAAAGATTCTGCACAAGTAAGTTCATGGGTTTTGGGTGGTTTTGGACAAGATAAACCATTAATTGAAGATGCAATTTCTCAAGGTGTTATTGCTTTAAAAGATATTATTACTTTAGGCACAACAAAAGCTATGAATAAAATAAATACCAAGAAAAAAGAATAATTGCTTGCTTTTTATTGAATAGTTTACTATTCTTCTCTCTGTCATAATTCATGATGTCCTTAATTTCAAAAATCTCCCCTTTTATAAAATAAAAAAAAACGGACGGATAATCTATGTCTGAAACTGTTGCAAAAACAAGAAAAAGAAAAATTGTAACTGAAAAAACATCAGAAGAAAAACCTAAAAGTACACGTGGAAGAAAACCTAAAATTGCTAAAACAGAACAAACTGAAATAAATCTTGAACAAAATCAAGAAGATAAATTTCAGTCTGACTCTCAAGAAATTCCTTATTCCTCTGAATCATCTACTACTTTTTCTGATACTTCTTATACAGAACAATCAATAGAACAATCTGATGATTATACATCTTCAAGAAGACCTTACAAAAAGAAATTTCATCATACAACAAAAAAACAATATCAACCACAAGAAATTATACAAGAATGTAATGAGACACAATGTGTTGATAGTTTATTAAGTCTTTCTGAATTAAAAACACGCAGTATGAATGAACTTATGGATCTTGCAGAACAATATCAACTTGAAAATGCAAGTTCTATGCGTAAACAAGAATTAATTTTTGCATTATTACAAAGCTGTGTTTCACAAAACGGAACTATTATTGCTGATGGTGTTTTAGAAATTTTACCTGATGGTTACGGCTTTTTACGATCTCCATTAAGTAGTTATATGCCAGGTGCTGATGATGTTTATGTTTCTCCTTCACAAATTCGTCGTTATCATTTAAGAAAAGGTGATATTGTAAAAGGACAAATTAGACCCCCTAAAGAAGGTGAAAGATATTTTGCATTAGTTAAAGTAAATGAAGTAGGTTTTGAACCACCTGAAAACGCTAAGCATTTAGTTCTTTTTGATAACTTAACTCCAATTTTCCCTGACCAACAACTTTGCATTGAAACAGATGAAAAAAATCTTTCTGGTCGTGTTATTGACATGATGGCACCAATAGGAAGAGGACAACGTGGACTTATTGTTGCTCCTCCAAGAACAGGTAAAACAACTCTTTTACAAACAATAGCTAATTCTATTAGTGCTACATACCCTGATGTTTATTTAATTGTTCTTCTTATTGATGAGAGACCCGAAGAAGTTACAGATATGGAAAGAACAGTAAAAAATGCAGAAGTTATTAGTTCAACTTTTGATGAACCACCACAACGTCATGTCCAAGTTTGTGAAATGGTTTTAGAAAAAGCAAAACGTTTGGTTGAAAGAAAACGTGATGTTGTTATTTTACTTGATTCTATTACACGTTTAGGTAGAGCATACAATGCTGTTACTCCTTCTTCTGGTAAAGTATTATCAGGGGGACTTGACGCAAATGCTTTACAAAGACCAAAACGTTTTTTTGGTGCAGCTAGAAATATTGAAGGTGGTGGCAGTCTTACTATTATTGCTTCAGCTTTAATTGATACTGGTTCACGTATGGATGAAGTAATTTTTGAAGAATTTAAAGGTACTGGTAATATGGATCTATACCTTGATAGACACTTAGCTGAAAAAAGAGTTTTCCCTGCTATTGATATTAATAAAACAGGTACAAGAAAAGAAGATTTACTTTTATCTGATGAAAATCTTAATAGAATTTGGATATTACGTAAAATTCTTGCTCCTATGTCCCCTATTGATAGTATGGAATTTTTACTCGATAAAATGCGTGGCTCAAAAAATAATAAAGAATTTTTAAATGGTATGAGTAAATAAAAAGGTACATAATTAGGATAGATTATGGCAAAAAATGCGAAAAAAAAATCAAAAGCTCCTGATAATTTTGATGAAGAAAAATTACCAGAAGAAGGTTCAAAATTTAAGAATACGTTACATACAATAGTAAGCAAACTTTCTTTTTTAAAGAAAAAAAAATTTTGGATTCCTCTTTTCTTAGGACATTTAATCATGTTTATTGGAATAGGATATTTTGCTGTTCATGAACTAACTAAAGGAAATAAGGTTAATTATATTATATCAGCTTTACAAGATTCTTTTGAAGAGCATGATCCTGTTCTATTTAATAGTATTGCTGATATTAATTCTATTTCAAACAATTTTATTTATGATTTTGTAAATGAAATTCAAAAATATAAACATTTATTTGTTTATATTGGTGAAATTCCTGAAACTGAAATTATAAAAGATCATATTTCCTTATTTTTATTGGAAACCATTCGTGGTAATCAATACCATAATGAATTTTATGATAGAACAAAGTTTATTCCTGAAGATTTTGCAGAACAAATTCTTAATACTCAATATGATATAGTTAGAACTGATGATCCAGAAGTTTATAAAGTTATTGCTACATTTCACGACCCTAAATGGGAAACCCTTCAAGTAAAACTTGAACTAAAAAAAACACCTGATGGGTTTAAATTTATGAAAATTTTAAACCTTGATGAAATTATGAGTGTTTATAACTACGCTCTTGAAAAAGATTATCAAATGTTGCAAAGTAACAAAAATCTTATTAATGATAGAATTTCTACAAACATTAAAAAATATATCAATAATCCTCAATGTTCTGTACAATTAGGTGAAATTGCTGATAAAAAAGTTTTATTTATTGAGCTTACAGCAGAACCTAATACTGCAAATAGCAATGTAATTTCTTTTGCTGCTAATGTGCGTATAACAAATGATGAAGATGAAGAAATTTTACACAATGATCTCAAAAGTAACAAATTATTTTTACCAAAAACACCTATACAAACATCATGGAATATTGAATTAGATGAAGCAAGTTTTAATCAGTTAGCAAAAAATAAAAATCTTATTTGTAAAACTCATGCAGTTATGGTTAATGCTGAAAATGGTGATTATTTTGATATAAGAAAAAAATAATTGAAAACTTTTTAAGAATAGTTTAATATAAATACATTGATTTTTTTAAGGAGTAAATATGTCACGTTCAATTCACTTATCACTCCATATTCATAAAGATCCTGCTGCAATGGCAGAGCGTGTTGCTCACCATTTAGTACAACTTTGTGAAGAAGCCATAGAAGAAAGAGGAGTTTTTACTCTTGCTTTATCTGGTGGAACAACTCCTATCCCACTTTTCCGTTTATTATCAGAAGAGGATTGGGCAGAGCGTTTACCTTGGGAAAAAATCATGATTTACTGGGGTGATGAATATTGTGTTCATCCTGATGATCCACGCAGTAACTATGGTATTGCACGCCATGAACTTCTTAGTAAAGTTCCTGCAACACGTTTTTATAGAATGAAAGGTGAAGGTAATCCTGTTGAATCTGCCCTTGCTTATGAAAATCTTATAAAAGAACATTTTCGCTTAGCTCCAGGTGAATTTCCACGTTTTGACTGTATTCTTCTAGGACTTGGTGATGATGGACACACTGCTTCCCTTTTCCCCGGTGAATATGCAATCCAAGAAAAAGAACGAATTGTTATTGACCAATATGTAAGAAGTCGCAATGCAGATAGAATAACACTTACATTACCAGTATTAAATAATGCTCGTTGTTGTTTATTTATGGTTACAGGTAAAGAAAAACACCATGCACTTACAAAAACATTAAACTTATTAGATAAACCAGAATTACCAGCACAATTAGTTCGTCCTGTTGGTGGAGAATTAATTTGGGTTGTTGATGAAGGTGCTGCCTTAGGTATTGATTAATAATAACTATATAAAAAATATAAGGTTATATCACAGAATATAACCTTTTTTTGTATTTTTAATAGGGGGAAAACTTTTGAAAAAGTTTCCCCCCCTAACCCCCTTACAAAACTTTTTAATATATACCTTAATATTATAA
>JAHHTE010000002.1 GCA_020024815.1 Mailhella sp. | reverse complement strand
TTTTGAGAGGAGAGTTTGAGAGGGGAACTTTTTCAAAAGTTCCCCTCTCAAAAAAGAAAAAAAACAAAAACTTATAACATTTCTTTACGAAGTTCTTCACCAGTTTTTGGAGAAAGATAAGCTGGTGGCACATCAAAAACTGATAATGCACCTTTTTTACCTTCTTTAGCAAATCTATGTACTGCTCTTGCAAAAGCAACTAAAACAGAAGCTGTAAATTCTGGATTAGAATCTAATTTAAGAGAAAATTCAATTAATTGATTATGTTCATCATTAGCACCTGTTTTACCACTATGAAGAACAAAACCACCATGAGGAATACCAGAATGATTTTTTTTCATTTCTTCCATACTAATAAAATGTACAGTTGTATCATAATCAGCAAAATAATTTGGCATTGTTACAATATCATGCTCAATTTGCTTTAAATCTGCTCCTTCCTCTGCAACAACAAAACATTCACGAGTATGTTTTTGACGTGTTGTAAATTCTGGATTATCTCCTTTTCTTACTTGCTCAAGGGCTGTTTCTACTGGAAGTGTATATTGTTTTCCATCAAGAACCCCTTTTACTCGACGAATAGCATCTGAGTGTCCTTGACTTACACCTTTTCCCCAAAAAGTATACCCTTTTCCTTGTGGTAAAATAGAGGAAGCATAAAGACGATTAATAGAAAACATTCCTGGATCCCAACCAACAGAAATCAAAGAAACATTATCTCCTTGTTTTGCTGCTTCATCAACAGCCTTAAAATATTGAGGTATATTTCCATGATTATCAAAACTATCAACTGTATTAAAAAGTTTTGCAAGAGCTGGACCTTGTTCAGGTAAATCAAAAGCAGAACCACCACAAATAATCATAACATCAATTTCTTGACGAAATTTTTCTAAATCATCAATAGAATATGCTGAAACACCTGGAGTTTGAAGTTTTAAACTAGAAGGATCACGACGAGTAAAAACGCCTTTTAATTCCATATCATCACATTTTGCAATCGCAAGTTCTGTTCCGCGACCTAAATTTCCATAACCTGTAATACCAATTCTTATTTTTTGCATTTTTAATCCTTATTATTATACAACTATTCACTCATTGAGAAATTAATATTTATAACTTCTTTATCATTCATATAGTTATAAGTATTAATTCATTACTCGTCAATGTTATACAACAATGTTTTTAAATTATTTTATCTTATTTATGTGTTTCTAAATTAATTTTTATTTTTTCTAATGCAGTTAACATATTTCTATTTTTTCTCAAACTTATACTATATTTAGAATAATAAGTATCTTCCCCTTTTGAACATAACGAAAAAATAAGCTAATAAAAAGAAAATTCTCCCTAGCTTTGCTATCTATTTCTTTATACCTTGTAAATTCGATATAAGGGAAACAATTTTATTACCCTTTTGCTGCTACTCTCGCCTTTTGTTTCCAAATATACCCTCTCTGTTTCACTCTTTTTCAATAAATGTTTAGCTATTCGCTTTCAACGTGTGAAATTTTTAGGTCTACAATGTTTGTAACTATTTTTTGTTTATAGTTCTATCTTATAAAAAGTATAAAGAATAATGAATAATTTGAAAACACATATAAAAAAGTTCTTTTACAAATGAAAGAACTTTTAGATTGAAAAATTTTGATAAGAGAATTTAAATAAGAAACTTTTTCAAAACTTCTTCTCTCAAAAATAACTTTATTATAAATAACACCATCTAAAAATATAAAAAAAAGACCGTATTTCTACGGTCTTTTTTAGGTTATTCACCAAGACATTTAAAGCCTTTTTTTGTAGCACCACAAACAGGGCATCTCCAATCATCTGGTAAATCTTCAAATTTTGTACCAGCAGGAACTTTACCCTTTTTGTCTCCTTTATCAGGATTATAAATGTAACCACAGTTTGCCACTTGGCACATCCACATATCTTTTGCTTCAGCCATAATAATTACCCCATACGAGTTGTAAAAAATGCTTGAGGATGGTTACATGCAGGACAGGCAATAGGAGCTTCATCACCTTCATGCACAAAACCACAGTTTAAACAGCGCCATTTTTTAGCACCTTTAAATACAGTACTATTTTTAATATTTTCAGCAAATTCTAAAAAGCGTTCTTCATGAGCTTTTTCTGCAACAGCAATATTTCTCATTACACAAGCAATTTCTGGAAAACCTTCTTCTGCTGCAATATTAGCAAAAGTTGGATACATATCAGTATGTTCATGGTTTTCACCAGCAGCTGCAGCCATAAGATTTTCTAAAGTAGAACCAATTACGCCAGCTGGAAAAGAAGCAGTAATTTCAACTTCTCCACCTTCTAAAAATTTAAAAAGGCGTTTAGCATGTTCTTTTTCTTGGCTAGCAATTTCTTCAAAAGCTTGTTGCATTTCAACATAGCCATCTTTTTTTGCTTGAGCTGCATAATATGTATATCTATTACGAGCTTGAGATTCACCAGCAAAAGCAGTTAAAAGATTCTTTTCAGTTCTAGTACCTTTTATAGATTTCATATAGCCTCCATTTATATTTGAATGGAATTAATATAATACTTCCTCTATAAAAAATCAAGTAGTGAAAAAAAATTTTTAATTAACTTTTTGCATTAGCACAATCCATGCACAAACCATCTATTTCAACTCGAACGTTTACAAAATCAAAACCTTCTAAACCTTCTGATTGTAAATTAAGATGAGAAGCATCAATATATGGAATATCATATACCTTTCCACATGAAAGGCAACGAACATGAGAATGTGGGTGCATATTCGCATCATATCTTCTAATATTACCAGCTGTCTCTAATTTTAGAATTTGATTACTTTCAGCTAATAAATCAAGATTACGATATACAGTACCTAAACTAATATTAGGCATACGTTCTCTAACCATATTATAAACTTCATCTGCTGTTGGATGTGATTTTACCTTTGATAATTCTTCTAAAATTACACGACGTTGACGTGTCATTCTGCTTTGCGTTTTCATAACACATACTCCTTATAACTAAGAGTTATCAGTAATGATTATCAATGTCAAGTAGCTAATATATTCAATAGAATAACTTTTTTGACAGTTTTCTTATTTTATTTTATATTCTCTATATAAGATATAAATACAAAAGAAAAAATTTTATATAAATATATTGGCATACTTTTTGCTTAAACTATAATAACTATTTATTTTTGACATTAGCATAATCAATAACAGGTTAATAATGAATAATAAAAACACGCTTTCACATCCTTTTATAAAAAAGCATGACCATATATTGGCTTTATATGATACAATTGAAAAAAAATTATGTTCAAAAATAAAACATAGTTTTTCTTACTATATAAAAAATAAATTTATTAAACTAAGTTTACTGTTTCCACTTTTATTATTCTTTTTTTCTGGTTTTATTTATAATTCAGAACAAAGTATTTCAGGCAAATTAAATACCAAAGAACAATATTATCCTTTAAAAAATGAATCAGGAAAAGATAAACGCCCAAACTCTGGAAAAATAACTCTTAATAATAAAGTATCAACAATTTTTTCTAATGATAAACTTGAAAAAACAACATTAAAAAATATTCATGAAAATACAAATATACAATTAAAGCTAGCAAGTTTAAAAGCTAACTTCCAAAACCAACAATCTAAACCTGTATATCTTGAGCATGATGAATTATTACAAATTTTTCATCTAAGCCCTAAAGCAATTCAAGATAAATATAAACAATTTACAAATCAATCATATATTCGTCAAAAAAGAGCTGTTATGCCTTTTGCAACATATTATGCTAATAAATTTGGTTTAGATATTAACCTTATTATGAGCATTATTGAAGTTGAAAGTAATTTTAGACCACAAGCATTAAGTAAACAAAATGCACACGGACTTATGCAAATTGTTCCAAGCACAGCAGGCGCAGAAGTAAATCGTTTCTTTAAAGGAAAGAAAAAAATTAATAATCATGATCTTATGCACCCTGAAACGAATATTTACTATGGAACAGCCTATTTATATCTTTTAAAAAAATACCACTTAGAAGGTATAACAGATCATGAGAATATGAATATTATTCTTATAGCCTCATATAATGCTGGATCAGGAGCTGTTTTAAGACATTTTGGCAAAACACGTGAAGAAGCAATAGAAAAAATCAATTCTATGACCTCACAAGAAATATATCGTACTATGACATTAGATTATCGCTCTAGTGAAACAAGAGCTTATGTTCGTAAAGTAACACAATTCATGTCATAATTTATATTGCATATTTTAAAATTATCATTAATATAATTCCACATTATTATTTATAAAGGATATTGTATGAAAAAATTTTCAAGTATAGTAAGTCTTTTTTTCTTTAGTTTTTTATTTTTAAATCAAGCAATGGCAATGGAAATTGCAGTTGTTGATACCAATAAAATTTTTGAAGAAAGTAAACCAGGCAAAGAAGTTGTTGAATATTTAAATTCTATTCAAAAAGATATGATCAAAAAACTTGAAACCATTGAAGAAAAAAGAAAAAAAGTTGAAAATGATGAAAGTAAAAAAGATCTTTTAGCTAATATAGAAAAAGAAATGCAAGCAACAGCCTATGAAGCACAAACAAAAATTCAAGCAACTCAAGAATCAGTATTTGCTATTATTTCATCAAAACTTATAGAAACTATTGAAAAATATAGAAAAGAAAACAAAATAACTGTTATTTTACACGCAACTGACACCATTAGTTTTGATAATAAAATAGATATAACTGATAAAATTATGCAAGAATTTAATAAAGTTCAGATTGATTTTGAAAAAGAACTTAACAAAAAGTAAAACAAGCCCTTTTATGGGCTTTTTTTATTTACTCTTTACTTAATGAGTTTCCTACTTATAATACAAGTTATTGGAGGATTTATGCAAAAAATATTTAATGTTATATTATCTTTTCTTTGCATTGGACTTTTCACACAAAATGCTTATGCAAATGAATACCCTACTATTAAACATTTACAAAATGGATTAACTGTTCTCATAAAAGAAGACCACCGTTTTCCTATTGTTTCAACACGATTATATGTGCGAACAGGTTCTACAAATGAAAAACAAGATAAACTAGGACTTGCTCACCTTTTAGAACATATGGTTTTTAAAGGAAGTAAAACACACCCTCATGGCATTGATACAATAGTTGAAAATGAAGGTGGCTCACTTAATGCTTATACTTCTTACGATCAAACTGTATATTATAATGATATGCCTTCCAAAAAATGGAAGTTAAGTCTTGAGGCGATTCAAGGACTTGCGTTTGACCCTATTCTTCGTTCTAAACAATTAAATGAAGAAAGAAAAGTTGTTATTGCAGAATTACGTCAACGTGGAGATCAACCACAAACAAAATTATTACATTTATCTACTGCATCAACTTTACATGGAACACCTTACGCAAATCCAGTAATTGGCCATGTTGACACCTTAAACTCTATTACAACACAAGATATTAAAGATTATATTAAAGCAAATTATAATCCAAATAGTATGCTTTTAGTTGTAGCTGGTGATATAAACGAAGAAGCTGTATTTAAAGAAATTGAAAAACGTTTTTCTCAATACAAAAATACATCTCCTGTTTTTGAAAGAAAAGCATTATCTTTAGAAGAAATTCAAAATTTAGCTCAAGGTATTACCATTAATATTGAAGAAGGTAATTGGAATAAAAGTTATGTAAATATCAGCTTTGCTGGTCCACATGAAACAAGTGCTGATAGTAATGCTTTATTAATGTTAAGTATGCTTCTTAGTTTTGATGATAATGCTCTCCTTTTACAAGAATTTAAGCATAAAGAAAAAATTGTTGATACTATTGCAGCATACCCAATGTTTTTTGCAAAAGCAGGACAATTCAATATTTATGCAGAATTAGATACTAAGAATATCCCTACTTTTATTAATAAATTATCTCAACTTCTTAATACTCTTAATGCAAAAAGCTTTACTAACAAAGAATATCAACAAGTACGAGTAATGCTTGAAAATATGCATTGGAAAAAAGCTGAAACCATTCAAAACTTAGCTGATAATTATGGTGATAATTACTTTAGCAATCCAGCTGATCCATTAGGAGAAAATACTCTTTATGCTATTCGTTCAACAAATAAAGAAAGCATTGAAGGTGTTATTCAAAAATACATTAGACCATCAGCAATGAATATTTCTTTTCTCGTTCCCCAAAAAACACAAATTGATAAACAAGCTCTTATTGCAACAATAGAGAAGAATTGGAAACAAAAAGAAGATTCAAAAACAAAAAATAACGATAAGCAAAATTCAGAAATTGAAGTTTTAACCATTGATAATAAAACTGTTGTATTATTACAAGATAAACATATTCCTTTTATCAATGTTGGTATAAGTTATCTTGGTGGTGAAAGTCTCTTACCTTTTATAAAAACTAATAATAAAGATGTGTTACCAACATTAACTGCTGAACTTCTTACAAAAGGAACAAAGAAAAAAGATCATCAAGAATTAACAGCATTTCTTTCTGAAAAAGATCTTTATCTTTCTGCTAATTCTCAAACATTAAGTTTTCAAATTGGTGCTGGTGGACATACTCGTTTCACCAAAGATATTTTTGCTATTCTTACAGAAACTATTGAAAAACCAAAATTTGATAATGATGAACTCGATCTTGTAAAACACGAACAAATTGCAAAAATAAAAAATACAAATGACTCTGTTATTGCAAGTGTTATGACAAAACTCCCAAGTTTTCTTTTCCCTCATCATGTTTTAGGTAATGACAAACTTGGTACAGAAAAAAGTGTTAACGCAATAAAAACAAAAGATATTAAAAACTTTTGGGAAAAACAAAAAGAACAAAAAATAGTTATTAGTGTTTCAGGTGATTTTAATAAAGAAGAAGTTCTTTCTCTTATTAAAAAATTACCTACCCCAAATCCTGATCCTATTAAAATAGAAAAACCAGAATGGAATAAGGAAAAAGCATTTAATACTATTATTGAAGGAAGAAACCAAGATCTTACTATGCTTCTTTTCCCTACTGTTGATGAAAATCACCCAGACGCACCAGCATTACAAGTGCTTAATGCTTCTTTAGAAGGTTTTAATGGTATTTTATATCAAGAACTTCGTGAAAAAAGAAATCTTGGTTACTCTGCTTTCCCTCTTATTTCTCAAAATCAATATGTAGGCTTTATTGGTTATGGTATCATTGCTGCTCCTGAACATAGAAATATAATACAAGAGCAATTTGTAGCTATTACAAATACATTAAAAACAAAAGGTATTAGTCAAAAAGAATTTGATAGAGCAAAAGCAAGCCTTCTTATGAACTTTATCAATATGCAACAAAAACCAAGCACTAAAGCTAGCTCAAGTGCAAATGCAGTTCTTTTTGGCAAATCTCCAAACTATGCCCAAGAACAACTTGATAAAATGATGAATGTTAGTCTTGCAGATGTTAATGCTTGCATTAAAAAATACCTTATTTTAGATAAAGCGTATCACATTCATTCTGGAGCAAAATAACAATAATGCAAAGACTTATTATTTCAGGTCTTAGTGGTGGTAGTGGAAAAACGATTGTAAGTCTTGGACTTACACGTTTTTTCACCAACCAACAATATACTGTTTTTCCTTTTAAAAAAGGTCCTGATTATATTGACGCAACATGGCTCATGCATGCTACGCACAAGCCATGTTACTGTCTTGATCCATATTTTTTAAATGATCAAGAACTTTATACACATTTTTATCAATGTATACAAAATGCTCCTCAAAATGCACTTGCTATTATCGAAGGTAATCGTGGAATTTTTGATGGTAAAGATGAACTAGGCTCTTGTTCTACTGCTCAAGTTGCACATACTCTTGATTGTCCTATTTTACTTACAATTAATTGTGCAAAAATGACAAGAACAACAGCAGCTATACTCATGGGAATACAAAATTTTGATCCTCAATTAAAAATTGCAGGAGTTATTCTTAATAATATTGCATCTAAAAGACATGGTTCAATTATTCAAAAATCTATTGAAACATATACAGATATTCCCGTTTTAGGAATTATTCCAAGGCAAATAGAAAACCCCATTCCAGAAAGACACATGGGATTAAGTATACAAGACAATAATAAGGAGCAAATTCTAAATAATCTTGCTCAAATTATTGCTGAAAATACGGATACAACACAAATATTAAAATGCATGGAAAATTCATCTTTAAAAGAACCTACTTTTTCTTTTCCTGCCATACAAAAAAAACAAAAGGTTAATATTGCCTATATCTATGATAATGCTATTTGGTTTTATTACCAAGAAAATCTTGATGCACTAAAAGAACATGGTGCAACACTATACCCTCTTTCACTTTTATCTGAAAAAAGTTTTGATGAGCAATTACTTGAAAAAAATATTTCTTTAAAAGATATTCATGCTCTCTATATTGGTGGAGGTTACCCTGAACTTTTTGCAAAAAAATTAAGTCAATCACCAAAATTACAACAAATAAAATCCCTTGCTGAAAATAATTTACCAATTTATGCTGAATGTGGTGGTTTTATGCTTTGCTCAAAAGCAATACATACTCTAACTAATGGTCAATATGAACGCTATCCTATGATAGGTATTTTTGATATTGAAACAAAATTTCAAACAAAACCACAAGGGTTAGGCTATACAGAAGCAAAAACTATTAATCAAAACCCTTATCATTCTTTAAATCTTGTATGGAAAGGACATGAATTTCATTTTTCAACAGCTATAAATTATCAAGAGCAACAAAAATTTATTCTTGAACTAACTAAAGGACATGGAATGATAAAAAAACAAAAAGCTTTTGATGGAATTTTATATAAAAATTGCTATGCATCTTATATGCATTTATATGCACCTGCTGCTCCACATTGGGCAAAAAATTTCACAACATTAGCCAATACTTATAAAGAGAATATAAATGGAAAACAAAAATCAAAATAAAAATAACGAAGATGGAAATCCAATGTTTGGATTATTAGGCACAGCCTCCTCCATGGGAATGCACATGATCTCTGGACCTGTTGTTGGTTGTACTCTAGGATATTTATGTGATAAATATATCTTTGATTCATGGCCAGTAGGTGCAGGCATAGGTGTTTTACTTGGTATTTTAGCAGGATTTAGAAATATTTACTATGATTCTCAATACCTCAAAAAACAGCAGGAAAAACTTGATGAAAATCGTAAGAAACTTTGATAATTTTTTAACTTCATACCTATTTAGCAATGGTATAAAAAAAATTATAAAAACAAATATTGCTATATTAGGTATTCTTTTTCTTACAACTCTATGCACATTTTATCATAGTACATTTATTTTTTGGATTTTTTTTGGTTGTATATTAACTTTTTGGAACTTTTTTTTATTAGCTATTTTTATACAAAAACTATTTAATTCCAATAAGTTAAATAAGAATTTTACAACAAAATTCATAGTTCGACAAATTTTAATATCAAATTTAAGACTTTTCATAACAGGAATTTTAATGTATAGTTCCCTCATATACTGGAATGCTAACCCTTTTGCTTTAGTAATAGGACTAAGTATCCCAATAATAACAATACCTTTATTATTACTTTTTAAAAATAGTTAATGAGAGGACAGCATGGCAGCAGAAAGTTTACCACACCCACTCCTATTATCCACTATCTTTGATATGGATTATATGAATATAGGAGGAACAGACGTTCAAACCACCTATGTATTTTTTACATGGTGTGGTATGATTTTGCTTACCCTTATTGGATTATATGTAAAAGCAAATATTAATCTTGTTCCGGGCAAGACTCAATCTCTTATGGAAGCTTTAGTCGGTGGCTTAGAGAATTTTATTGTTGATTCTTTAGGCGAAAAAGGAAGATGTTTTGTACCTCTTTTAATTGGAATTTTCCTTTATATTTTTAGTATGAATATGCTTGGACTTATTCCTGGCTTTGATGCTCCTACTGCAAACCTCAATACAACAGCTTCTGTTGCTATCTTTGTTTTTGTTTTCTATAATCTCCTTGGTATTAAAACTTGGGGCTTTCATTATATTGGACATTTTACAGGTCCAAGTAAAATGCTTATGCCATTAATGTTCCCTATTGAAATTATTTCCCATTTTGCACGCCCACTTTCTATGGCTCTCCGTCTTTTTGGTAATATTTTTGGTGAAGAAATGACACTTGTTATTTTCTTTAGCTTTGGAGCTAGTATTTATGTTGGTTGCTTAGTTGGAACAGTGCCTCTTTACTTCCTTTTCCTCTTAGGTAAAACATTACAAGCATTTATTTTATTTACTCTTTCTTTGATTTATATCAAAGGTGCTATTGAACATGCACATTAATTTGTGGGGAATGGTCAACTGACCAAATTTATAACTATATTATTAAAGGATTTAGAAATGCGTAAAACACTTCTTACCGCTCTTAACACTCTTATGATGTTAACTTTCGCAACAGTTGCTTTTGCTGCTGATGGTGATGGTTTTTCAACTGGTTTTGGTCTTACCGCTATCGGTATGGCTATTGGTATTGGTATCGCTGCTGCTGGTTGTGGTATTGCACAAGGTCTTGCTGTAAAAGCTGCTTGTGAAGGTACTGCTCGTAACCCAGAAGCTAGTGGTAAAATTTCTCAATCCCTCATTTTAGGTCTTGCATTTATCGAATCTCTTTGTATTTATGCTCTCTTAATTGACCTTATCTGGCTTTTCGTAAAAATGTAATTATAATAAAGTACAAAAAGGGAAACCTTTTTGTACTTTTTTAACAATTTAACCATTTGAATAAATAAAACTCATGCAAAAATACGATCATATTCCACGTGCAACTATTCAAAGACTTGCAACATATATGCAAGTTTTAGAAGCAATGAAAAAAGAAAACATTAAAGTAACCTCCTCTGAACCTCTTGCAACTGCCTGTGATGTAAATGCTTCCCAAGTGCGTAAGGATTTAGCATATTTTGGTGAATTTGGTGTTCGTGGAGTTGGTTACTATGTTGACTACCTTTTAGATGCTATTAAAGATTGCCTTCATGCTAATCGCGAATGGAGAGCAGCTCTTATTGGTGTTGGTAACTTAGGTAGAGCATTATTAAACCACCAAGAATTTAATCGTCGTGGTATAAGTATTGTTGGTGCATTTGACTGCGATCCCTTTAAAATAGGGGAAGTTGTTTATGGACTTGAAATTTTTTGCTCAAAACGTTTGCAAGAAAAAGTACCTGAATTAGGTATTGAATTGGGTATTATTACTACCCCACCTGAAAGAGTTCAACGTGCTGCAGATCAACTTATTGATGCTGGAGTTAAAGGTATATTAAATTTTAGCTCAGCTCGAATTACAGCTCCCAATAATGTTTATATTGAATACGTAGATTTCTTCCACCAAATTTATTCATTAACTTTTAATATTTCAACAAAAAATTAATAATTAAGCACAATAAAAAGTTGCAAATGTTTTCAACTATTCATGCTGCTTTTTCTTTCCTTTCAATCTTAGTAAAAGGAAAAATATATAATGATAGACAAATGCAACAAAGCATTTATTACTATCCGTTAGTAGGAGCAATAATTGGCTTTATTGCTAGTTCTATTGCCATGCTTTGTTATTATTTTTCCTTTTCAAAAGAATTA
The DNA here is from genome assembly GCA_020024815.1 of Mailhella sp. Taxonomy (GTDB): domain Bacteria; phylum Desulfobacterota; class Desulfovibrionia; order Desulfovibrionales; family Desulfovibrionaceae; genus Taurinivorans. Next base: position 35,845 of record JAHHTE010000002.1, on the reverse strand, counting down.
TGTGCTATTATTTTTCTACTAATAGAATGTCTTTTATCACGAGGTTTACACCATGATGGTTTAAGCGATATTGCTGATGCCATTGGAAGTAATAAAACCCAAGAAAAATTCCGTGAAGTGTTAAAAGATAGTAGAATTGGTAGCTTTGGTGTCATAGCTTTACTTTCTTACTTTCTTTTAACAACTTTTACCATTGCACAGTTAATTAACTTACAATCATATAATTCTTTTTTTCCATTTATTTCCCTTATGACTCTTGGTTGTATGTGGAGTAGATTAGGTCTTATCTGTTTACCTGCTTATACAAAACTATATATCCCAAATAATGCTCAATTTTCTTTGGCTAAAACAATGTTTTGCCAATTTCAAAAAAAATATTTTTATTATTGGTTAATCTTTTTCCTTCTTTTTATTACAATATATTTTACTTTTAGTATGGTAATTATATTATTTACCATAACTTTTATTTTTACATACCCACTCTATAAAATAGCTAAAAGAGAAAATGGATATAATGGTGATTTTTTAGGAGCAACCTGTTTACTTTGGGAATGCTCCTTTTATCTAGCTGGAATTATTATACTAACTTGATATTTTTTTAACAAACTATATCCTTAGATTAAACTTTGTGATTTTTTTCAAAAAAAGCTAAGTCTTTTCTTGCGTTTATTTTTTGTCTATGCTATATACTTAGTTATGGAACTTTTAGAACTTTTAGAAAAGCGAATTGATGCTTTACTAGCAGAAATAGAAAAATTAAGAACAGATAACTCTACCTTACGTCAAGAAAATAAAGAAAAAGATGATAAGATAGAGGAACTAAACTTATATATTGATACCTTACACGAAGAACAAAAAAAGGCTGATGAAGTTCGTGAAAGACTTGAGGTATTAATGCTAAAAATTGAAGATGTTTTAACAAAATAAGACAATTTTATGCAAGAATATATTCTTAATGCCTTTGACCTAGTAAATGTCTCTTTTCGTACTGAAGCGGGAAATGATAGGGTTACAAAAGCCCATGAATATGCCCAAAAACTATACGAAGAACTAAAAGTACATGGTGGTAATCTAACACGAGATAGATTATTAGCAATTTTACTCTTAGGTATAACTGATGATTTATTACAACAAAAAATTAAGGTAGAAAATATTAATACTAACCTTATTTCTTTGTTGAAAAAAATAGATGATAGTATTCCAGTTCAATCAAAAGAACAATAATATAGAAAATTTTCATTTGGTTGAAGAATATTCCCTGAGATGTACGTGTCGTAATTCAATGGTGCCGGCCGTACAAGCGATTATAGGGAGCTGATAGACAAAATGTTGTGCAAGCCTTTATTAAGGAAGCCTTAAGTTTTGCTGATGTTCCCACCCTGGCAAGCCAGGTCACGTGCCCTTATTAAGATACGGCATCTTGGGACTTTAATATAAATATAACTTGTTATATTATCACATACCTAATTAAGTATTCTAATAATCAAGCTCTATGCTTGATTTTATTTTTTAATAAGGCTTTTTTATACGAGGACAAAATGGACCTTTTAGTTTATACTGTTATACCATTACTAGCTCTTCTTTTTGGTGCAATTATTGGCTGTTTTATCCAAAATAAACTTACAGCAAAAAAATTAGGTGATGCAAAAGATTTAGCAAGTCGTATTGTTGATGAAGCAAGAAAAGAAGCATCTGCACAAAAAAAAGAAATGCTTGTCCAATGCCAAGATGAAATATTACAACAAAAAAAGGCAATGGAAAACGAATATCGCGAACAAGAACGCGAAATTAAAGGACGTGAACGTAAACTTCAAGATCTTACTGAACGTTTAGATGAAAAAATTGAACGTGTTACCAAAAAAGAAGATGAAGTTATTGCAACTGAAAAAGAACAAGCAGCAAAAGAACGTCAACTTGTTGAAAGAGAAAACGAATTACAAGCATTAATGGAAGAACAAGAACGTAAATTGCAAGAAGTCTGTGGACTTACAGTTGAAGAAGCAAAAGCAAGACTTTTTGAAGAAATTGAAGCAAGAACACGTCATGAAGCAGCACATATTATTCGCGTTATAGAAAACGAAGCAAAAGAAAGTGCTGATAGGAAAGCAAAAGAAATTATTGCTGGTGCAATTCAACGTTATGCCGGTGATTATGTTGGTGAACAAACAGTTACTGCAGTTCCACTTCCAAGCGAAGATATGAAAGGAAGAATTATTGGACGTGAAGGACGTAATATACGTGCAATTGAGGCAGCAACTGGTGTAGATCTTATTATTGATGATACTCCTGAAACTGTTATTTTATCAGCATATAGTCCAATGCGTCGCCAAGTTGCAAAAATGGCACTTGAAAGACTTATTCAAGATGGACGTATTCACCCAGCTAGAATTGAGGATATTGTTCTAAAGTGTGAAGAAGAACTTGATGTGCAAGTTCGTGAAGTAGGAGAACAAGCAACCTTTGATGCTGGTGTTCATGGTATTCACCCTGAAATTATACGCTTATTAGGACAATTAAAATATCGTACAAGTTTCACTCAAAATGTACTTCAACACTCCTTAGAAGTATCTGCTCTTTGTGGTATGATGGCAGCTGAACTTGGAATGGACGTAAAAAAAGCAAAACGTGCTGGACTCCTCCATGATATTGGTAAAGCTGTGGACCATGAAGTTGAAGGCTCACATGCTCTTATTGGTGCAGATATTGCTAAAAAATATGGTGAATCAAAAGAAATCATTCATGCAATAGCTGCTCACCATGAAGATCAACATCCTGAAACTGCTCTTGCTGTTCTTGTTCAAGCTGCTGACTCATTATCAGCTGCAAGACCTGGTGCAAGAAAAGAACTTATGGAAAGTTATGTAAAACGACTTGAAGAACTTGAAGGTATTGCTACTGATTTCGATGGTGTTTCAAAAGCTTATGCTATTCAAGCAGGCCGTGAACTTCGTGTTATGGTAAACTCTGATAATATTGACGATGATAGAGCGTATCTTCTCTGTAAAGATATTGCCTCAAAAATAGAGGATTCTCTTACATATCCAGGACAAATTAGGGTTACTGTAATAAGAGAACGTAGAGCCGTCTCATTTGCTCGATAAAAAATTTTACCCTGTTACCTTGATATAACAGGGTCTTTTTTTATAATATAAAAAGAGGATATTATGGAAATAGATTTTACTCCTGATTTTGAAAAAGGTAATGGACTTATTTCAGCTGTTGCTCAAGATATTAACTCTGGAGAAGTTATTATGCTTGCTTTTATGAACAAAGAAGCATTTGAAAAAACCATAGAAACAGGAGAGGCTCATTATTTTAGCCGTAGCCGTAATAAATTATGGCATAAAGGTGAAAGTTCTGGCCATGTTCAAAAAGTCCATGCTATTCGACTTGATTGTGATGGTGATGCTGTTCTTTTAAAAGTAGAACAAGTTGGTAATATTGCTTGCCATGAAGGCTATCATTCTTGTTTTTTTCGTGAATGGAAAAATGGTAAAGTAAGTTACTGCTTTGAACAATTAAAAGATCCCAATTTAATTTATAACAAATAGAGAGGCTTGTATGTCTAATCAGCTCAAACTAGGTATTCCAAAAGGTTCTTTAGAAGATTCTACTATTTCACTCTTTGACCGTGCTGGTTGGAAAATACATAAACATATTCGCAACTATTTTCCTGATATTAATGACCCTGAAATTACTGCTCGACTTTGTCGCGTACAAGAAATACCAAATTACATTGATGATGGTATTTTAGATCTTGCCCTAACAGGTAAAGATTGGATTGAAGAAATGAATTTTAACCTTGAAGATGAATCTTGTAATATAGTTAAAATTGCAGATCTTGTTTACTCAAAAGTATCTAATAGACCTGCTCGCTGGGTTCTTGCTGTTGCAGGTAATTCCCCTTATCAAAAACCTGAAGATTTACAAGGTAAACGAATTTCAACCGAATTAAAAGGCGTAACACAAAAATATTTTGAACGTCTTGGTATTCCTGTACAAATAAATTACTCTTGGGGTGCTACTGAAGCAAAGGTTGTAGAAGGGTTAGCAGATGCTATTGTTGAAGTAACAGAAACAGAAACAACAATTAAAGCTCATGGCTTACGTGTTATTGATGAAGTTTTTGTTACTAACACTGTTCTTATTGCCAATAGAGTTGCTTTAAATGACCCTACGAAAAAGAAAAAAATTGATCAAATCAGTTTACTTTTACAAGGTGCATTAAAAGCAGAATCTCTTGTTGGTCTTAAAATGAATGCTCCTGCAAACAAACTTGACGCAATTCTTGCACTTTTACCAGCTTTGAACTCCCCTACTGTTGCAAATCTCAAAGATAGTGATTGGTTATCCCTTGAGACTGTTGTTGATAAAAATCTTGTTCGTGATCTTATTCCTCAATTACGAGAAAAAGGTGCTGAAGGCATTTTAGAATATGCATTAAATAAAGTAATCTAACAAAAAACAACACAATTATATATATCAATCTAATTTATATCAGTTTTAATTATAAAATAAAATTCATAATATATTAAAATAAAAAAAACTCCTATATACAATAAAATTATTAACTATAATGCTAAATAAATAAAACTAATATAAATAACATCTATAAATAAGGATAAAAAAATGCCAGATCCACGCAAAAATAAAATTAGTTGTTCCAATTATCAATGTGAAATTGAATTAACTCTTGAAATCTTAGGTGGTAAATGGAAAGCACTTATTATTTGGAATTTACATTTACATAATATTATTCGTTATAATGCGTTTCAAAAACTTATTTCAAACATTACACAAAAAATGTTAACTCAACAATTAAAAGAACTAGAAAAATATGGAATTATATTTCGCACAGTTTACCCTACAGTTCCTCCTACAGTTGAATACCAATTAACAGAATTAGGAAAAGAACTTCTTCCTATTATGAAGGCTATGAATGAATGGGGTATAAAATATATTAATATTAATCAAAAAAATATAAAATAAAAATTTTTTTGATTACATTGTAATAATTCTATTCTTACTTTTTGGTTATCTATAAACCAAAAAGTGCCTCCTTTTCAAGATTAATTTATCTTGGTATTAGCTATTTCATCGGAAAAATACTTCCCTGATTTAAAACAAAACTAATAAAAGGAGTCTTTAATGCAAAGATTTACAATTCCCCGAGACTTATACTTTGGAGATAATGCTATTGAGTATTTATCTACTTTGAAAGCTAAAAAAGCTTTTATTGTATATGGATCTAACAGATTAGCATCAAATGGTGTTATCTCACGAATGCAAGATTTACTAAAAAAAGCCAATATTGAATCCATGACTTTTGCAGGAGTAGAACACGATCCTTCAGTTGCAACAGTACGTAAAGGTGCAAGTTTAATGAATGAATTTCAACCAGATGTAATTATAGGTATTGGTGGAGGTTCTCCTATTGATGCTGCAAAAGCAATGTGGATTTTTTATGAATATCCTAATTTAACTTTTGAAGAAATAGCAAAACCTTTTAACTTGCCAGAAATGCGTACTAAAGCCCATTTTATCGCAATTTCAACAACTAGTGGAACTGCAACAGAAGTAACTTCTTTCTCTGTTATTACTGATAATGAAACAGGTATTAAATATCCTATTGCTGATTATAATATAACTCCTGATGTTGCTATTCTTGATACAACTTTAGTTGAAAATATGCCTAAAAACCTTGTTGCTAATACAGGCATGGATGCATTAACTCATGCTTTAGAAGCTTATGTTTCCACTATTGCAAATCCATTTACAGATGCATTAGCTATGCGGTCCATTGAAATGATCTGTAAAAACCTTATTAATTCATATAATGATGATATAGAAGCACGCAAACAAATGCACATAGCTCAAAACTTAGCAGGAATGGCTTTTTCTAATGCGATTCTTGGTATTGCTCACTCAATGGCACATAAATCAGGTGCAATTTTAAATATCCCTCATGGCATGGCAAATGCTATTTACTTACCCAATACTATACTTTTTAATAGCAAAATAGCAGGATTTCGTTATGCTGAAATTGCAAAACGTGTTGGCTTAACAGGTAATACAGAAAACGAATTGGTAAATGCATTAATCACACTTATCAAAAAAATGCGTAATGATTTAAAGATGCCTGCATCTTTAAAAGAATTTGGTATCGATGAATCAGAATTCCAAACTAAAATAGATAATATGGCTGTTACAGCCGTTGCAGATCCTTGCACTAGTACTAATCCTAGACAAGTTTCTAATGAAGAAATGAAAGAACTTTACCTTGCAGCATATTATGGTAACAATATTACTTTTTAATTCTAACCTATTCTAAATAAAATAACAAAACAGCAATAATCTAATTTATTGCTGTTTTGTCTGTCTGTATTTATTAAAATTTTTTGTCGACTTTTCAACTCCTATGTTATATATTGCCTCCAAACTATTTATTTTTACATAAATAACTATTTGATATTAACAAAATAGCAAATAATATGCCAAAATTTAAAAAATTTTTTCCATGATAATTCAAAAACTTAGTCTTTTGAATAAAAAGATACTGTTTCTTTTCGTAACATAATAAATAAAAAATGTTACCTTTTTACACATAATATATTTAACATACAAAAATTTATAATATAAAAGAATATAAAATATCATAAAATTACTAGAGAATAACATGGAATATGTAGTTATAATAACAATTTGGTTTTTAGCTGGTTTTATTAATGGATTAAGTGGCATGGGTGCAGGGCTTTTTGCTGTTCCAATCATGGCTCTTTTTATGGATATGCATTTTATTGTTCCAATCACTTGTTTTATAGGAACAATAGTATCAGGATTATTAGCAATTAAATTTCGTCAAGAAATACATATAAAAGATATTCTACCTTGTCTTGCTCTTTCTATACCTGGTGCATTTTTAGGTTCATATATTTTACGTATTATTCCAACTTTCTACATAAAAATTTTTATGACAATATTCCTTTTAACCTATGTTTCATGGATAATTTTTCATAAATCTTCTCAAAAAGAAAATGCAGATTCAATTATTTATAATGGCGTTAGTGGATTTGCATCAGGACTTTTTGGAGCAACAATTTCTTTTACTGGACCACCTATTGCAGTTTATGTTTTATATACAGGTATGAACAAACAAAAAGCACTAGGCTTATTAGGTACAGCATTAATTTTTACTACTGGTATGAGTGCTTTCTCGCATTTTGTTTCAGGATTTTACACTCAAGATTTAATAAAATATCTTTCTTTTTGCACACCAGCTGCAATGTTAGGAACACTTTGCTCATTTCCACTTATAAAATATATTAGTCAAAATCTTTTTAAAAAAATATTATTATTTATTGTAGCTTTTGCAGGAGTTACAGGAGCAATTAATATTATAATAGAAATCTTAACTAGCTAATGTAATTTCTTTTTTAATTTCTCATATTCTCTATTTGCCATTTGGGATAAACTTTCTAAACGACTAAGCACACAACCACACCATTTTTGTCGATACAAATTTAATTCTTTTGACTTATCAATACCATTTTGCCAAAATTCTCTAAAATCAGCATAATGAAATAAAAGAGGATTTTCTATTTGTATAGAATTAGCTAAATCTAAAGCATTTTCAATAGCAAAACAAATATCTTCATGGCATTGATATTTGGAATATAGCAATGTTGTTGTAAACTCTTTAAATCCATGTTCCTTTGCAAATAATACACTTTTTACCATTCGTTCTTTATAACATTGTTTACAGCGTTCTTTTTCATCATATTTATGTAATTGACGAACAAAAGTAAATGCATCAATCATTAACAATGCTTTTGCATCTTCTAAAGAAAAATTTTGATATGAATTTTGCACAGAAATAATTAAATCATCATATAAAGGTTCTTGAAAAGCTTCTGCATATACTTGCCATTTTCGCAAAATCTTTTCAATAGCCTGTTTCATTAACATATCTTTTTCATATATATTTTGAACTTGTTCTTTTAATGCTTGTTTTTGAAAATCACAATTTTTATATTCTTCAATAAAAGATTTATTACTACCAACAATAAGTGGCAAAGCATAATTTTTTGCAACATACTGCATACTTGCTAATCGCAAATTATACTCTTTTTGCAAATGAATATTAGGATTATAATAAAAAATAGTAGGAATATATTTTTTATTTAATAAATATTCTAAAGGCATAAGGGAACATGGCCCACAACACGCATGAATTAAAATTTCTTTTTGCATAAGGATATTTCTATATTTAAATTAAATTTGTATTATTTCAATAAATTAGCACATTACTCTTTTTAACAAAAAAATGCAAACTCTAAAAAATTTAATATAACATATTATAATTATTAGATAAATAAAAAAGTTCTTGCATTATTTTTTTACATTATGTAAAGTCTCTTTTTTACATAACTAAGTGAGGTTAACATGACCCGTAAAGATCGTACAGAAGGCATTTATAGCCGTCGTGAAGTTCTTGATGAAAGCGAACGCAGACAGTATAATTTAATTCAATTAAAAGAATTACTTTCTTATGCATATCGCTATTCTGAAGATGTAAAGAAACGTTTTGACCGTGCTCAATTTAATGTAGACAAATTCAAAACTCTCTCTGATATTAAACATATTCCAATTTTAAAGAAAAAAGAACTTATCTTTTTACAAACAATGGGACCACGTCTTGGTGGCTTATTAACAAAAGATATTGGTGAACTTCGCCGTATATTCTTATCTCCTGGTCCAATCTTTGATCCTGAAGATAGACATGATGATTATTGGGGATATACTGAAGCTTTTTATTCTGTTGGTTTCCGTTCTGGTGATCCTGTGCAAGTAACTTTTAACTATCACCTTGCACCAGCTGGACTTATGTTTGAAGAACCTCTTCGTAATCTTAGTTGTGCAACTATTCCTGCTGGTCCTGTTGATGCTGCAACACAACTTGATATTATGCAAAAACTTCGTGTATCTGGTTATGTTGGTGCTCCTAGCTTTTTAATGCACTTAGCTCAAAAAGCAGAAGAAAAAGGTATTGATCTTAGAAAAGATTTATTCTTAGAAGTTGCTTATGTAACAAATGAACGTCTTACAGAAAAAATGCGTTCTCAATTAGAAAAGAAATTTGATATTATTGTACGTCAAGGCTATGGTACAGCTGATGTTGGTTGCATTGGTTACGAATGTTTCCAAAAAAATGGCTTACATATTTCAAATAGATGTTATGTAGAAATTTGCCACCCTGATACAGGTATTCCTCTTAAAGATGGTGAAGTTGGTGAAGTTGTTGTAACATCATTTAATAAAACCTATCCACTTATTCGTTTTGCAACAGGTGATTTATCTTATATTGATAGAACTCCTTGTGCTTGCGGAAGAACAAGTCCAAGACTTGGTAATATTGTTGGTCGTGTTGATACAACTGCACGTATTAAAGGTATCTTTGTATATCCTCATCAAGTAGAACAAGTTATGGCTCGTTTTGAAGAAATCAAACGTTGGCAAATTGAAGTTACTAACCCAGGTGGAATTGATGAAATGACACTTTATATTGAAGCAAGTAACTTTAAACGCGAAGAAGAACTTATGCATCTTTTCCGTGAACGTATTAAACTTCGTCCTGAATTGAAAATCTTAGCTCCTGCAAGTTTACCTGCAACTATTAGACCTATTGAAGATAAACGTACTTGGGACTAATTTATTATATTAAAAGCAAGACATAGAATTTCCATAAAATTCTATGTCTTGCTTTTTTTTGTACTTATTTCTCTATATTCATTTTATTCTATATCTTTTTTAAATTCTTTATTATATATTACAACTATCTTATTTAACTAGATTTATTTTATTGTATATCATAAAATATTTTTCTAAATTAATCTTTTTTAGAGAAATAATTACACTTTAGCCAACATAGTACAAAAAGCTACAAATAAAGAATATATTCCCCTTCAATCAAACCAATTTATTAAAAAAATTTCTTGGGTTGTACATTACACAAAAATCTTTTTTTATAAAAACGTAATAACTCTTTTACGTATATAAAACTATTAAATTAAAAAGTTTTGAAAGGAGAGCTTGAGAGGGGAACTTTTTCAAAAGTTCTCCTCTCAAAAAAAAGAAAAAAACATACAATTTAATAGCCCTAAATAAGAAAATTCCTTAATTAAAAAATATTTATAAATTCATAAGATACGTACAATTTCAGTATTTTATCTTTTTAATTGCTTTACGAAATAAAGTTTTTATCGTAAATATATATTCCTATAAAATAACAAAAATTACTATGATTATGAATAATAAAAATACCTATACAACATCACTTACTTTTGATGACCCTTTATTAGCTATGCAACTTTTTGGCCCTCTTGAAAGTAATTTGAAGGAATTAAGTCAATATATTGATGCAGATTTTAGAACAAAAGGTTCAGAACTTTTTATTTCAACTAATTCACCCAAAATAAATGAACAACTTGCTCTTGTTTTTGCAAAAAATTATGAATCCTTGCAAAAAGGTAAAGAAATTGACTTTTACTCACTTTTAAATACTTATACATCTATAACTGAAAATACAGAAGAAAAAGAAAATTCCTTTATCTCTCATTCAGATAGTCTTGTTACTCCTAGAAAAACAATTACAGCAAGAAATACAACACAAAAAAAATTTTTAGAATTAATTCGTGAAAAAGAAATGATTTTTGCAACAGGCCCTGCTGGAACAGGAAAAAGTTATTTAGCTGTTGCTGCTGCTGTATCTATGTTGCAAAATAAACGAGTAAAAAAAATTATTTTAACTCGTCCTGCTGTTGAAGCTGGAGAAAAACTAGGTTTTTTACCCGGTGATATGGAAGAAAAAATTAATCCTTATTTGAGACCACTTTATGATGCTCTAGGGGATATGCTTGGAACTGCCCAACTTATTGCAAAACAAGAAAGTGGACAAATAGAAGTAGCTCCATTGGCGTTTATGCGTGGAAGAACATTAAATGAATCTTTTCTTATTTTAGATGAAGCCCAAAATACCACACGTGAACAAATGAAAATGTTTTTAACTCGTTTAGGCTATGGGTCAAGAGCTATTATTACAGGGGATTTAACTCAAATAGATTTACCACCTGTTCATGTTAGTCAACTTTTAGAAGGTGAGAAAAAAGGGGAAACCCGATCAGGATTAATTCATGCTTTAAAATTATTAAAAAATATTCCTGAAATAGGGTTTATTCATTTTAAAAAAAGCGATGTTGTACGCCACCCACTTGTAGGACAAATTGTTGATGCGTATGATATATTTGATACAGATAAATAATTATGAAAACTAATCCATTAAGCATAAAAGAACTTTATCTACACATAAAAACAATGATATTATATCATGGCCATAGCTATGGTTTAATTTCTTTATTTTTAACAATAGTAATTCTTTCTTTTCTTGCAGGTATTCCCTATGGGCAAGCTCCTGCTATTTTTGTAAATGGTGAAATTGCAAATCAAACAGTTGTTGCTAAGCGTGATTTTCTTATTGAAGATGAAGAAGGAACAAAAGAAAAACGTGCAAAGATTCGTTCTATGCAACCCTTAGTATTTGATTATAATCGTGAAGTTGCAACAAGAGTAAGAGAAGGAATTTTAAATCTTATTCATGCTATTAATACTTTTGAGATTAATCAAAATGAAACAGGATTAAAAACAATTCAAGAACAATTTAATAAAACCTATCTTACAACTGTTGATTTTGAAACATTTAAAACTCTAGCCCTACCTAATACTCAAGAATACGCTTTTGAAATTCTTCTTCCTTGGATTGATAATCAATTAGCACAAGGTATTTTATCTGATAACAGAATATTATTTAACATAACTAATAACATTATTATTCGTGATAGAAATACAAAAATAGAAAAAGTTCGTTCCACAACAAACGGACTTTTAGATTTACATGCTCTTACAGTGGCAATGGGAAATAAAATTCGTTCAGAACAAAACCTTTCAGAACAAGCAAAAAAAGCTTTATTAAAAATATTCCCTTATTTCTTAGCTCCTACCCTTGCTTTAAATCAAGAAGAAACTAATCAAAAAACTGATGCATTACTTGCAAATATAAAACCTGTTTATATTCAAGTACATAACGGAGAAGTTATTGTTCGTGAGGGCGATTTAGTTACTCGTGAAATTCAATTAAAATTACAAGCAATTTATAATACATCTGGTTCAAATTTTAATTATTATAAATTTTCTGGTGCGTTGATTTTTGGGCTTATGCTTACTCTTGGCTTATTTATGACACCTTCAGGACAAAAAGGAAGAATTTTACTTTCAAAAGATCAAGTTTTTATTTCTTTACTTGTTTTAATTGTAGGTTGTTTAGCTTCTGCTATTGCTCATTTTGGTTATTCTATTTCTTCTAGTTTAGATACAAGTTTACTCCCTTACTCCTTTCCTGTTGCAGGAATAGCAGGACTTGCTGTTCTAATTTTTGCAGCTAGAAGATACTGTGTTTTAGGCTTTTTAATTGCATTTTTTTCAAGTATTTTATTTCAAGGAGATATTGCTCTCTTTCTATTTTACTTTATTTCCTCAATGGTTAATACATGGCTCATTTTGCGATCTCAATCACGACAAGATGTTGTTTTAAGTATTATTCCACTTTTTATTATTTTACTTTTTATAGGTTTTGGTACAGCACTTTTACAACATATTTCCTTTAGCAAATATACTAATCTTCTTGCTATGTTAACAGCAAATGCAATTCTTTCTGTTTTAATTTTATTTGCTCTTAGTCCTGTTCTTGAATTAATCTTTGGCTATACAACACGTTTTAGACTCATGGAATTAATGAACCTTGACCACCCTCTTTTACAAGAAATTATGATGAATACTCCCGGAACCTATCATCATTGCTTAGTTGTATCCAACCTTGTAGAAGCTGGAGCAAAAGCTATTGGTGCTAATAGCTTATTAGCAAAAGTTGGTGCTTTATACCATGATATTGGAAAAGTAGCTCACCCTCATTATTTTTCTGAAAATCAATTTGATGGTATAAATCCCCATGATAAACTTTCTCCTCGAATGAGTTGTCTTATTATTTTTTCACACGTAAAAAATGGAGTTGAACTTGCTGAAAAATATAAATTAGGACCTGAAATTACAGATATGATTTCTCAACATCATGGTACAAGAATGCCTATGGCTTTTTTCCATAAAGCAAAAAAACTTGGAGAAAATCCAAAAGAAGAAGATTATCGTTATGCTGGACCACGCCCACAAACAAGAGAAGCTGCTATTTTAATGATGGCAGATACATTAGAAGCTGCTGTACGTTCTTTACCAGATCCAAGTCCTGCACGTATTAGCTCCACAGTTGAAACTCTTGTAAAAAATATTTATGCAGAAGGTCAACTTGATGAAGCAGATCTTACATTTAGAGATTTAAATAAATTAATTGAAAGCTTTACAAGAACTCTTAGAGCATTAAACCACCAAAGAGTAGCGTATCCTAATATTCAAAATTTACAAGATAAAAACAAAGTAAAAGAAGAAAAAACACAAGAAAATACAGAAGAAGCTCGTGAATATCAAAAAGAAGAAAAAGTAGATCCACCAATAAAAAACCCTCTTCTTACTCAAGAACAAGCCAATACCAATAATGATGAAAAATAAAAATAATTATCATATTGAAATTCAAAGTATTTACCCTTTTCCTAAAAGAATGTGGTTAGAAATACTTAGTACTATTTTACAAATATTAGAAGAAAAAAGAAACTTTTCTTTAAAAAACTGTATATTAAACTTGATAGTTATCAAAGATAACGATATGATTTTATACAACCATAAGCAAATGAATGCTTATGGACCAACAAATATTTTAAGTTTCCCTGAAGAAGAAACAAAAACTTTTTATGGAAAACAAAATACATACATAGAAAAACAAAGAAGCAATTTAGGAACATTAATCCTTAGTTCTCAAACACTTATGCGTGAAGCTTTTCTTTATGGACAAAAGCCACAAGAACACGCTATAAGACTTCTTTGTCATGGAATAGCCCATCTTTTAGGCTATGACCATAGCGAAGAAATGTTTGAACTTACTGATTTTCTTGAATTAGAAATAGCAAAACATAAACTAGAATATTCTTTTATCCCTATTTGGAGTTTATAATATGGCAAAATCACATCGTTGCGGTTGGGTTGTTTTGATTGGACCTCCTAATGCTGGTAAATCCACTCTTACAAACGCACTTATTGGACAAAAAGTTAGTATTGTAACCAATAAACCACAAACAACAAGAAATCGTATTATTGGTATATGTTCTGAAGATGATGCACAAATTATTTTTATGGACACTCCAGGTCTTCACCATGATAAAAATCAAATGCGTGGTCCACTTGGTAAACAAATGATACAAGCAGCTTGGCAAAGCCTTTCTACTGCCCATGCTATTATGATGGTTTTAGACTGTGATTTATATATTCGTAAACCAGAATTTTTACAACGTGATATTGCCTCTTTCAAAACTGCCTTTGCTAATGAAGATAGACCAGTTTTTATTATTGTAAATAAAGTTGATCTTTTTGGAGATAAATCTAAAATGCTTCCACTTTTAGAAAAACTCCATGAAGAACTTCCAAAAGCTGTTATTTTCCCTATGTCTGCTGCTCAAAAAGATGGTGTTGCCGAACTTAAGAAAATGCTTATTGATGCAATGCCAGAAGGTGAAGCAGAATTTCCAAAAGACCAACTCTCCACTGCTCCTACACGCTTTTTATGTGCAGAAATTATTCGTGAAAAAGTCTTTGAACATTTACGCCAAGAAGTACCTTATACAACAGCAGTTGATATTGAACACTGGGAAGAAATTCCAGAAAAAGACCAAACTATCATCAATGCTGTAATTTTTGTTGCTCGTCCTTCCCATAAAGCAATGGTAATAGGAAGAGCAGGTACAACAATTAAAGAAATTGGCACTTCTGCCCGAAAAGATATTCAAGAACTCATAGGTGGTAAGGTTCATTTAGAATTATGGGTAAAAGTCAAAGAAAATTGGCTTGAAGAAATTAACCTTTATACAGACGAAATGTTATAATAAAGGATAACATTATGAGTGAATTAGCAGAAAGATACAATAACGTAAAAGAACGTATTCGCACTGCTTGTAAAAATGCAGGAAGAAGCGAAGATTCTGTTACGCTTGTAGCTGTTTCAAAATTTCATAGTATTGAAGATATTATTGAAGTAGCAGCTCTTGGACAAAAAGAATTTGGTGAAAATTATATTCAAGAAGCTTTAGAAAAAATTGCTGTTCGTCCTGATTTAAAATGGCATGCCATTGGACCTATTCAAAGCAAAAAAACAAAAGATATTATTGGAAAATTTGCACTAATTGAAAGCCTTGCTACTGACTCATTTCTTGCTGAATTAGAAAAAAGAACAAAAGGATCAAATCAAATTCAAGAAGTTCTTTTACAAGTAAATATTGGACGTGAAGAACAAAAATCAGGTCTATTACCTGAAGAAGTTCTTGATTTTGCTAAAAAAGTTCTTTTAGTTCCAACATTAAAATTAAGTGGACTTATGTGTATTCCTCCTCTTGATTTAGAACCAGAACATACAAGACCTTTTTTCAAAGAACTACGTGAAATAAAAGAAAATTTAGAAAAAGAGCTTTCTCTTTCACTTCCTCATCTTTCTATGGGAATGAGTGCTGATTTTCCAGTAGCTATTGAAGAAGGTGCAACAATTATTCGTGTTGGTACTGATATTTTTGGACCTCGTCCTCCTCATCCATAAACCATAATATGAACTTCTTGCAAAACTTTTAAATTTTATATACACAGTTCTATATAAAGTGGAGAAATACTATGTCAAATGAACAAACTGAAGAAGCTCCTAAAAAAAGTAAATTAAAGTTTTTTATTATACTTTTTATTCTTCTTTTTCTTATTTTAGGCGGTGTTGCGTGTTATTGGTGGTTAAATCTTCGAGTTCCAGAAAATATTACCCCTAATGAAGAACAAACAGTAGAAGTAGTAGAAGAAGAATCAGCAGAACCTGCTGATGTTGCTCCTGAAAAAAAGAAAAAAGAAGAAAAGAAGCAAGAAAGTCAACCAACTAAAAAAACAAAATTAAATATTGTTACTATCCCAACAGTAACTATTAACTTAGCTGATAAAGATAGTATCCGTTATTTAAAAATTGGTTTTGATATTGAATTAAGTACAGCAGATGCAGCAGAAAATATTGAAGTACAAAAAGCTAAAGTAAGAGATTCTATCATTATTTTACTTTCTAGCAAAACATATAGTGAGCTTGCAACAACTGAAGGCAAAATCAGAATAAAAAATGAAATTGCTACACGCCTCAATCAAATTTTAGGTGTTCCTCGTGTTGTTCAAATTTACTTTAATGAATTCGTTGTAAACTAAAGGATAAGAATATGAGCCAAGAAGATATGTCTGAAGATGAAAAAATGGTTGCTCAAGAAGCTGAAAATTTAGAAGAAAAAGCTAATGATAAAAACTTTGATGAAGAAAACTTTGGTGAAGATGCTCCAGAAAGTGATGATGCAAAATTAGCTGAAGAATGGGCTATGGCTTTAGCTAATGATGAACAAGAAGAAGTAAAAGAAAAAAGAAAATCTTTTGCATCTGAAATCAATGAACCAATTTATAAAAATCTTACTGATGTAGCAAAAATATCTCCTCAAGATAATCAAAAAAGGGAACTTGATTTTATTTTAGATATTCCACTTGATGTTTCTGCTGAACTTGGAAGAACACGCCTTCTTATCAAAGATCTCTTGCAATTAGGTCAAGGTTCTGTTGTGGAATTAAATAAACTTGCAGGTGAACCTTTAGAAATTTTTGTTAATGGTAAACTTGTTGCTCGTGGTGAAGCTGTTGTTGTTAACGAAAAATTTGGTGTACGTCTTACAGATATTATTAGTCCTATTGAACGTATTACCCAACTTAGTTAATTTTTCTAATAATTTTTTCAAAAAAGAGATAATGCTTGTTATCTCTTTTTTTTTAGGTTAAACAATACGTATGCTAATAAAACAAATAAAAACTTTTTCTTGTTATTTTTTTATATGTTGGTTTCTAACTACAACCTTTTTTGTTAGTTCTTCTTATGCTACTGAAAAAGAACAAATAGTGCCTCAAGAACAAACAAATATTTCTCAAAATGATACCAATAAGCCTGTTATAGAAAAAAAAGAACAAGAAAAATTTTCATTACAAGAAGAAACACCTCCCCCAACTTTTTCTTG
Organism: Mailhella sp.; assembly: GCA_020024815.1. GTDB lineage: Bacteria > Desulfobacterota > Desulfovibrionia > Desulfovibrionales > Desulfovibrionaceae > Taurinivorans. The sequence continues at coordinate 18,569 of JAHHTE010000002.1, read as the reverse complement.
GACTTCCTATTTTGAAGCAATAGGTATAATGCTTATTTTACTTTTTGCTTTATGGTATGTCCTTAAAGTTGTTCGTAAAGTTGGAAATGGGCGTTTTTTACCAAGCCAAAAACTTTTACCACGTGATTCAATGTTTCTTGAAGGTCAATTAAGTTTGGGTCAAGGAAAAAGCATTGTTATTGTAAGAGCATTAGATGAAAGACTTGTGCTTGGTGTAACGGAACAACAAATAAATTTGTTAACAAAAATAGGAATGAATGATGTCTCTACTTTTGAAGAACTTTTGCAAAAAACTACCATTCAAGACACTACTAACAATTAGTTTTGTTCTTTTCCCTTTTCAATCCTTTGCAGAAATACCATCATTTACTATGACCTTAGCTGGTGGTGAAGTTCAACCTTCTTCTGTATCGTTAACCCTTGAAATACTTTTTCTTCTCACAATCTTATCACTAGCTCCTGCTATTGCGATGACTGTAACAAGTTTTACACGTATTATTATTGTTTTTCACTTTATGCGACAAGCAATGGGGATTCAACAAATTCCACCAACACAAATATTAGCAAGCTTAGCAATTTTTATGAGTGTTGTTATTATGTACCCTGTGGGCAAAGATATTAATGACAAAGCATTACAACCTTATTTGCAAGAAATGATAGGATTTGATGAAGCATTAGATAGAGCACAAATTCCTTTAAGAAATTTTATGTTTAAACATACAAGAGAAAAAGATCTTTCTCTTTTTTACTCTATTGCAAAAATGGATTCTCCTCAAAATAAAGATGAAGTACCTACCATTATGCTTGCAGCTGCTTATGTTATCAGTGAACTTAAGACAGCATTTAGTATTGGATTTTTAATTTATATTCCATTCCTTATTGTTGATATGGTTGTATCTAGTATCCTCCTTGCTATGGGTATGATGATGCTCCCTCCAATGATGGTTTCCATGCCGTTTAAATTATTACTTTTTATTCTTGTTGATGGTTGGAATTTAATTGTTGGTTCTCTTGTAAACAGCTTTTTATTCTAAGGGGTTATTATGTCTCCAGAATTTGTTATTGGTTTTATGCGTAGTGCTATTGAGCTAACACTTAGTATTGCTATGCCTATGCTTCTTGTGGGATTAGCTGTTGGGGTTTTTGTTAGTATTATCCAAGCAGCTACTCAAATCCAAGAACAAACACTTACATTTATTCCTAAACTTATAGCTATTTTTGGTATGTTACTTCTTACTTTTCCTTGGATTTTAGAAAGAATTACTTCTTTTACCTCAAACATTTTAATTAATATCCCTCAATATATACGGTAAACTTATGGCAATTATAATGGGCACAGCTGGTCATATTGATCATGGAAAAACCTCACTAATTAAAGCATTAACAGGTATTCACTGTGATAGACTTGAAGAAGAAAAAAAACGAGGTATCACAATAGAACTTGGTTTTGCCTATTTTGATTTTATCAAAAAAAATAATGAAAAAGTCCGTATGGGAATTATTGATGTTCCTGGTCATGAAAAATTTGTTAAAAATATGGTAGCAGGAGCTAATGGTATTGACTTTGTTTTGCTTGTTATAGCAGCAGATGAAGGAGTTATGCCACAAACAAAAGAACACTTAGAAATTTGTTCATTATTAAATATCCATGATGGTATTATTGTCCTTACCAAAAAAGACATGGTTGATAATGATTTACTTGCATTAGCAAAAGAAGATGTTCGTGAATTTGTACAAGGATCTTTTTTAGAAAATGCCCCTATCTTTGCTGTTTCAAGTTTTACAGGGGAAGGAATAGAAGATTTAAAAAAAGCTATAATTGAAAAAAACGATACACTTATTCCAAAAAGAAGAAATAATATTTTTCGCTTACCTGTTGATAGAGTTTTTAGCTTAAAAGGGCACGGAACACTTATTACAGGAACTTTATTATCAGGGTCTGCAAAAGTAGGTGATGATGTTTGTATTATGCCCCAAAATATACAAACAAAAATACGCTCAATTCAAAATCATGGTGAAAATGTTGAAAAAGCTCTTGCTGGACATAGAACCTCTATAAATTTAGCCAATATTGAAACCAATAAAATTGAACGTGGTAATATTATTGCCTATCCAAATACATTAATCCCTTCTACTCGTTGGCTTGTAAAATTGCATTGCCTTTCTTCTTCCCCAAAATCCATTCGCCATAAATCAGAAATTCATTTTCATCATGGCACAAAAGAAGTTATGGCAAAATTATATTTAAAAGATACTGAAAATCTTGCTCCAAATGAAGAATGTCTTTGTGAAGTTCGTTTTTCTGAACCTCTTTGTGGTATTTTTCAAGATAAATGCGTTATGAGAAGTTTTTCACCTCTACAAACAGTAGCAGGAGCAAGCATTATCAATCCTTTACCTAATTTTCCTAAGTTAAAACAAATTGATACAGAACTTGCTCAAGAATTATTAACCTTAGAAAATGCTTTTTTAGAAAAAGATACAAGCAAAGCCATACTAACACAAATTTCTTTTGGTAATAATCAAGGTATTTCTTATAATGAACTTATGCTTCTTTGCAACCTTGATACAAAAACCTTAGAAAAAAATTTACAAGAACTTTTGGCAAAAAAAGAAATTGTTTTATTTGATAAAGAAAACAAAATTTATTTAGCAAAAAAATATGTTACATTATATGAAACAATTATGCTTAATAAAATTAAAGAATATCATGAAAAAGAACCATTAAAACAATTTATGCCAAAAGCCTCTCTTTTAAGTAATTTTACTCAAGTAAAATTAGGGCATTTTCTTTTAGAACAAATTTATAAAAAAGGACTTATTCAAACAAGTGAAGATGGTTTATGTTTAAAAGACCATACAATAAACCTAAAAAGCCATGAAAAAGATTTAAAAGAAACACTTTATGAGGAATTTACCAAAAATCCACTCAATCCCCCACTTGTAAAAGAATTAATAGAAAGTACAAAATCTTCACAAAAAGATATACTTAATGTCTTAGCATTACTTGTTCAAGAAAAAAAACTTATAAAAATAATGGAAGGTATGTATTTTCTACATACTGAAATACAAAATATTTTAAATAATATTTTAGCCTTTTATAAAGAAAATGAAACTCTTACACCTTCTGATTTTAAAAATTTATCAGGGGGATTAACAAGAAAATATTCCATTCCTGTACTTGAATATTTTGACAAAGAAAAAATAACAATTCGAGTTGAAGATGGAAGAAAATTACGAAATACTACCCTTTTACAATTATGATATACACTGCCATTGACTTTGAAACAGCTGATAATAAACATGATAGTGCTTGTGCTATTGGTTTAGTAAAAATACAAGATAATGTGATTATTGATACATATTATAAACTTATTAAACCACCTCGTTCATATATAAAATATGCCTATTTTCATGGTATAACATGGGATATGCTTAAAAACCAAGCAAATTTTGCTGAATTATGGCATGAAATAGCAGCATTCACACAAAATAGTTCTGCCTTTATTGCTCATAATGCACAATTTGATAAAAATATTTTATACGGAACAGCTGAAGCATATCATATTGAAATTCCACCTATTCCTTTTTATTGCACACTAAAAGCAGCACGAAAATTTTTAAATTTACCTAAAAATAGTTTAGACAGTGTTTGCCAAGCTCTTAATATTGAACTCAACCACCATCACGCACTTTCTGATGCTCATGCTTGTGCAAATATTTTTCTTTATTTTGCAAAACAAGGTATTACCCTAGATAACTGTATAACAAAGTGAAATTGCTATGCTTATTGACTTACATACACACACCTTTTTTGGACACGGAAAAAATACTGTTTTTGAAATGTATAAAGCAGGGTTAAAAAAAGGACTAGCTATTCATGGTTTTAGCGAACACTCACCTCGCCCACTTGGTTACGATTATACTAATGAATATCGTGAACATTTAAATAAACATTTTAAGCAATACCACGATGAAGTTTTAGATTTAAAAGAAAAAAGCACAGAAAATAAAATATTATTAGCATTAGAGCTTGATTGGCTTGAAAAAGAAACTTCTTTCATTCAAGAATGTGCAGAAAGCCATGCATACGATTATATTATTGCTGGTATACATTTTATTGAAAAATGGGGCTTTGATGATCAAGAAAGCCATTGGAAAAATCTCATTAAAGAAGAACGATATAAATTTTATTCTGCCTATTATAAAACTATGATAAAAATGGCTAAAACAAAAATATTTAATATTGTTGCACACCCTGATTTAATAAAAATTTTTAGTAATGATACATTTCCAGCATGGATAAAAAATAATAAAAATTTGGCTGAAGATGCTCTTTTAGCTTGTAAAGAAAATAATATGTGTATGGAAATTTCTTCTGCTGGATTAAGAAAACCTTGTCAAGAAATATACCCTTGTCGTCAACTTATGGAAATAGCAAAAGATATTGAAATTCCAATAACTTTTGCTTCTGATGGACATTGTATCCATTCCATTGGTGATAGATTGCTTGATTTACAAAAATACGCATTAGAATATGGATTTACTGAACAACATTATTTTGAAAACAAAACAATGCAAACAGAGAAATTAATATGACAAAATTAATAGAAACAAAAAATCTTACATTTCGCTATTATACTGAAAACAAAGAAGAAATCATAGCACTTGATTCTATTAATTTTACTCTTAATAAAGGAGAACATATTGCCATTATTGGGGAAAACGGAGCTGGTAAATCTACTTTTTTACAAGCAATTCGTGGAGAAATTTTTCCAAGTCCCAAAAGTGGTGGAACTATTGTTTGGAATGAAACAAGCCAAAATGATACAGAAAATTTTAGTGATTCCCCACTTGTAGCACGTGATATTTGTGCTATTATTTCCCCAAAAGAACAAAATTATTATGCTCGTCAAAACTGGAAAGTAAATTGCCTTGAAATTGTTTTAGCTGCTGCAAATAATGATTATATTCTCTACCGTGAACCAAGCACAGAAGAAGTTTTACAAGCTGTTGCAATAGCAAAAGAATTAGACGCAGAATATCTTTTATATACTCCTATTAATCAATTATCGCAAGGACAATTACGCATTATGCTCATAGCTCGAGCTTTAATGAAAAAAAGTCCAGTTATTTTACTTGATGAACCTCTTAATGGTTTAGATAAAAAAACACAAGATTTATTTTGGCAAACATTAGAACGCCTAGCAACAAGCCAATCTCCTGACCGTCCAACCATTATTTTAACAACACATTATTTTCCTTTACCACCATATATCAAGCGTTGCTATGAAATGAAAAAAGGAAAACTTTTTGATATTACAAATAATACAGCAAACTCCTTTATTGAATTTACTGAAACAATTTCTGACTTTTCCAATGAAAAACAAGAAAATACTGCAATTCAAGGTATGGAAATTAAACTTGAAAATGCAAGTATTTATATTGACCATAAAGAAATTATTAAACATATTTCTTGGCATATTAAACCCCAAGAACATTGGACACTTATGGGACATAATGGATCTGGTAAATCTACCCTCCTCAAAGGAATATTAGGTCTTTTACCTATTGCTCATGGTGGTTCAATTCTAAGAAACTGGTATCCTAATATTCACGAAAATACAGCTCAACCCCTTACACTTCTTAGTGATATTAAAGAAAAAATACATTTTGTTTCTGATGCATTACAAGCTCTTTACCCTTATGATGATATTGTTGAAGATGTTCTTTTTTGTGGTTTTGATGGAGATATTGGAGTTCACAGGGAACGCAAAGATAATGAAGAAAAAATCATTGACGAACTTCTTTATCAATTAAAATTAACAGATTTACGACATAGACTTTTTCATTCACTTTCCACAGGACAAGCAAGAAAAGTTCTTCTTGCTAGAGCCATGATTGGTGATCCTGCACTACTTCTTCTTGATGAGCCTTTTTCTGGATTAGACCCTAGAAATAAACAAGAAATTAAAGAATTCCTTGAATATAAAATTCATAAAAATTCTATACAAACTATTTTGGTTAGCCATATCGAAAACGATTTTCTTGGTTCAAGCCAAAAATTTGCAACACTCTTTAGAGGTGAATTTCAAGAATTAATATAATTATTCATAATTTTATTTACAATTTTATTTATTAAATTTTACTAATTATTTCTTGATTTTCAATAAAGGTTTTTATATAGTCGTTTATAGGTTTTTTATTAACTGACTAACTAAAAAAGGATACTTACTATGTCTTTTCCAAGCCTTCAAATTGGCGACCTTGTTGCTAAATTTCCTATTATCCAAGGTGGTATGGGAGTAGGAATATCTTTATCTCGTCTTGCCTCTGCTGTTGCAAATCAAGGTGGTATTGGAGTTATTGCTGGAGCTATGATCGGTATGCGTGAACCTGATATTACCAAAAATCCTGTTGAAGCAAATCTTCGTGCTTTGCGTACAGAAATTACAAAAGCTCGTGAACTTAGCCCAAACGGTATTATTGGTATTAATATTATGGTTGCCCTCACAACTTTTAAAGAAATGGTTAAAACTTCCATTGAAAATAGAGCAAATATTATTTTTTCTGGTGCAGGACTTCCTATGGAATTACCACGTATCTTTTTAGATACTTGTGAAGAAAAAAAAGAAGAATTTAAAACAAAATTAGTACCTATTATTTCTTCTGCTCGTGCTGCTACTGTTATTGCTAAAAAATGGCAAGCAAAAACTGGCTATACTCCTGATGCCTTTGTTGTAGAAGGACCTAAAGCAGGTGGACACTTAGGCTATAAATACGATGAACTTAATGATGAAAATCATAGTCTTGAACATACTATTCCAGAAGTTATTGACGCTGTAAAAACTATGGAAGATAAAGCAGGAAAAGCTATTCCAGTAATTGCTGGTGGTGGAATTTTTACAGGTAGCGATATTGCAAAGTTCATTGATCTTGGAGCTTCTGGCGTGCAAATGGGTACACGATTTGTTGCAACAGATGAATGCGATGCTGATATACGTTTCAAACAAGCGTATGTTAACGCAACACAAGACGATATTACAATTATTAAAAGTCCTGTGGGTATGCCAGGAAGAGCTTTATTTAACAACTTTATTGAAGCAGCTCGTGAAGGTAAAAGAAAACCTGTAAAATGCGTTTTCCATTGTGTAAGCACTTGCGAACAAGAAAAAACTCCTTATTGCATTGCTGCTGCCCTTATTGCTGCTATGCGTGGTAATCTTGAAAAAGGTTTTGCTTTTTGTGGGACTAACGTAAGTAAAATTAAATCAATTACTTCAGTAAAAGAACTTATGACAAGTCTACAAAAAGAATATGATGAATTTAGAAAAAATATTGCATAAATAATTTAACTATTTTTTCAAAGGCTTACTTATTTTTGTAAGCCTTTTTTATTTTAACTATAAATTTATTTTATGATAATATAGACAAACTGTGATAAAAAGTGTATAAAGAAATCAAAATCAGATACTATTTATATCTGAAATTCGCTCCTTTAGGAGGCTTTTTATGAACATCGAATTCACATTCAAAAATTTTGAACCATCTGAACACCTAAAAAAGTATGCTCGTCGTCGCTTTGAAAAAATTGGACGCTTTATTGGTAAGTCTCCTGCATTACACATGCAAGTTATGCTAAGTGTTGATAAATATAACCACAAAGCAGAAATACAACTTACAGGTGAAGGATTAAATATCAATGCAACAGAACAATCAAAAGATATGTATGCAACCATTGATATGATTAGCGATAAGATTAGTTCACAAGTTCGCCGTTCTAGCGATAAATTACATAGCCGCCATAAGAGCCGTGATGTAAATGTTGATATTTATAGTTACGATCTTTTAGAAGAAGATGGATTACAAGTTGTAAATGGTACTGAAAACTTCTCAAAAAAACCATTGCATATGGACGAAGCTATCATGCAATTACAACAAACTGAAAATGAAGTTTTAGTTTTCATTAATGCTGATTTAGAACGTGTTAATGTTCTTTATCGCAAAAGCAATGGTGATTTTGGTATTATTGACCCTATTGTTTAATAACAAAATATATAAGGGAGTATTCTTACTCCCTTTTTTATTTAATACCTTAGAAAATATATGAAACAAAATCCCAATACTCCTCTAAATAAAGATGAAATTGTTATTGTTACAGGACTTTCTGGAGCTGGCATGAGTACAGCTCTACAAGTTTTTGAAGACATGAATTTTTTTACTGCTGATGGTCTTCCCCCAAGTCTTATTGAAGATTTTACCTCCTTATACAATAAACCTGATATGCAACATTTTAGGGGAATAGCTTTAGGTATTGATTTAAAAAGAAAATATCTAGTTGATCCCCTTATTGAATTACTTCCTTTTTTAAATTCTCTACGCCAACAAGGCAAAGCTCTTTCTTTACTCTTTTTAGAAGCAAATGAAGACAGTATTATAAAACGCTATGCATCAACAAGACGTCCTCACCCACTAGAACAAGAAGGATATACTCTAAAAGGAGCTATGAAGGAAGAAAAGTTGCGTTTAGAAAAAATTAGAGAACATTCTGATATTATTATTGATACAACAAATTTCTCTTTACATGACTTACGACGTTATTTACAAAAACAATTTACACAAATCCAAGATCTTCAACATTCAATGTGGGTAAATATCATGAGTTTTGGCTATAAATATGGTATACCAAAAGAAGCTGATCTTGTTTTTGATATTCGTTTTTTACCAAATCCCTATTTTGAGCCTGAATTACGTCATCTTACAGGTTTAGATCAACAAATTTCTGATTATATATTTAAAGATACGCAAGCCCAATCTTTTAGAGAACAACTTACTAATTTTTTACAAGAAATTCTCCCTTATTATGATAATGAAGGACGTTATCGCCTATGTATTGCCATAGGTTGTACTGGAGGTTGTCATCGTTCTGTTGCAATGGTTGAATATCTTGCTAAAATTCTTAATGAAAATGGATATAGAATTATAAAAGCACATAAAAATATCCCTCAATAATATTACAAAGGTTTTCTTTTTATGCATGATTATTATAAACAACGCCGTGATAATTTACGCCAAAAATTAGAACAAGAAAATTTACAAGCACTTTTAATTAGTTATCCAACAAACAGATTTTATCTATCAGGTTTTGAATTACACGATTGCCAATGTAATGAAAGTTCTGGACATATTCTGATTCAAAAAAATGGAAATGATATACTTTTTACAGATTCACGTTTTTTAGAAGTAGCTAAAAGCCTCTGGAAAGAAGAAAATATCATTATTTATCAAAACCAAATTGAAGATATACGCCTTTATTTAAAAAATTCCATTAAAGGCAAAATTGGAATAGAAGCAACAATAGTAAGCCATAATTTTTATGAACAACTTTCACAAGGACTTGAACTTGAACCTGCCGAAGGTCTTGTGGAAGAATTACGTATAGTAAAAGATGATAAAGAAATTCAAGCTATTAAACAATCTGTTACTCTAAACCATAAACTTTTTAAATGGTTACCAACAATTTTTAAAGAAGGCATGAGTGAAGCTGAAATAGCTTTTAAAATAGAAATGTTTTTTAGAGAGCATGGAGCAACAGAAAATAGCTTTCCACCTATTGTAGCTATCAATCAAAATGCTGCTCGCCCTCATCATCTACCAAGCAATGAAACAAAACTTATTGAAAATTGTCATGTTCTTATTGATGTTGGTGCAAGATATAATGATTATTGTTCTGATCAAACAAGAACATTTTGGTTTGGTGAAAAAATAGATTCAAAATTTCAAGAAATGCTTATGCAAGTTCAAGAAGCTCAAGCAGAAGCTATAAAAATTCTAGCTCCTGATTTACCTTGTTGTGAAGCTCATTTAAAAGCTGTTGAAATTTTCAAAAAATATGGTGTTGAAAAAGCATTCACCCATTCCTTAGGTCATGGTGTAGGACTTGATGTGCATGAAGAACCACGTCTTTCCACAAGAAGTAAAAGACTTTTAAAACCAAATATGATTGTAACAGTTGAACCCGGATTATATTATCCCAATTATGGAGGAATACGCTGGGAATATATGGTAAGAATTACAGAAAATGGCAATGAAATTTTATAAAAAAAGCTGTTTATTTTGTTTCTAAATTTATTTGTTTGTGAGAGGAGAAATTTTGAAAAAGTTCCCCTCTCAAGCTCTCCCCTCAAAACTTTTTAACTCAAAAGCCCTTTTGCGTGCAAAAGAGCTTGTGTTTTTTTCACATAATAAAAATAGGGTGTGTTTCTAAATTATTTTGTATTAATGTTGCAGAAAATTTTTGACAAGAGGAAGAATATTTTCTTTTGGTTTAAACCAATGAATACGTTTATCAGCTCTAAACCAAGTCCATTGACGTTTAGCATAGGCTCTTGTATTTTTATTCCAAAGATATTGGCATTCTTGCATATCATATTCACCCAATAAATAACGGGCAAGTTCAATACAGCCAATACCAGTCCAGCCAGGAGCTGTAATATCTGGGCAAATTTCCAAAGCTTTTTGAGCTTCTTCTAATGCACCTCTTTCAAGCATAATTTTTGTGCGTAATTGAAGAATAGGTGTAAGTTCTTCTAAGGGGAGTCCTATACCAATACGTAATATATCATAGTCTGTATTTTGTTGTGTTTCTTTATGCCAATCGCTAAATTTTTTTCCTGTTGCAGTAAAAACTTCTAAAGCTCGTGAAATTCTTTGTTTATCGTTAAAATGAATTTTTTGAGCATATTTAGGATCTATTTTACATAGTTCATCGTAAAGACTCTTACTTCCTTTTATTTCAGCTTGTTGGATAAAATGTAAATGAATATCTTCTGGAATAGGTGGAATTTCAACAATACCATCAAGTAACGCACGAAAATAAAAGCCAGTACCACCCACTAACACGGGAATAATGTTTTGTTGGTGAGCTTCGGTAATGCAATTTTTTGCTCTTTCTATCCAATCTCCAGCAGAACTTATTTCAGTTGTTTCTAAATATCCATAGAGCTTATGGGGACAATGAGATTTTTCTTCTTCATCAGGTTGAGCTGAAATAATAGGAAAATCTTTGTAAAGTTGGCGGGAATCAGTGTTAATAATCCATGTTTTAAGACCTGCTTTTGCCATAGAAAGGGAGCTAGCAGTTTTTCCCGCTCCAGTTGGTCCCATAATACAAATTATTTTGTTCATACTTTATATTTTTCTTTTAGAGCATTCCAAATGTTTGCAGGTGCAAGATCGGAAACATTTCCACCAAGACTGGCAACAGTTTTTAAATTGGTAGAACTAACATACATCCAATGAAAATCTGCCATTAAAAAAATTGTTTGAATATTGGGAGAAAGTTTTCTATTCATTAAAGCCATTTGAAATTCATAATCAAAATCAGAAATTGCTCGCATACCACGTAAAATAACGATAGCTTTTTTTTCTTGTGCAAATTCTGCTAATAATCCATTAAAAGGTTCAACAATAACTTTTTTTTTGTGTGGGGTATTATGAAAATATTCTTTAATGAGTTCTACTCTTTCATCAAGGGAAAAAAGAGTATTTTTTCCACTATCGTGAGCAACACCAATAATAAGTTTATCTAATAAACAAAGTCCACGTGTAATAATACTTATATGGCCATTATGGATTGGGTCAAAAGTACCAGCATAAACCCCTATTCTTGATACCATATAATAATCCTTGTTGAACCATAATTTCTATCAAGTTCTAATGTAAGTCCTTCAAAAGCTTCAGTATCTATTTTTAAATGTTTTTCAACTTCAGCCACAACAAAAGCACCTGGTTCTAACCATTCACGACGAATAAGATTTTTAAGTGTTTGTGGTAAAAGATTTTGTGCATAAGGTGGGTCAATAAAAACAACAGATACTTGCTCGGTCGGTTTTTTTCCTGCAAATTTTACAGCATCATCAATAATAATATTACATTTATCAGTAATAGCTAATGTTTCTGCATTTTTTGCTATACATTTTGCTGCATTTGAATCTTTTTCAATGAAGTAGGCCTTTTTTGCTCCTCGACTAATGGCTTCAAAGGCAAGACTTCCACTGCCAGCAAAAAGGTCTAAAATAATGCTTTCAGCCCAAACTACGCCTCTTGCTTCAAGTAAAGAAAAAAGTGATTCTCTAACTTTACCCATAGCAGGGCGATAGCCTGGACCAGTTACAGTTTTTAAGGTGCGTCCTTTCAACGCACCTGCTATAATTTTCATGTTTATCCTTATAATTGTGTAAGTAACTTGTAGATAGATTGATTAATTTCTGCAAGTTTATCATGGATTTCTGTTTGATCTTCCCATGCTTTATCTTGAATATTTTCAAGGCGTTTATGGAGTTGTGCAACTCTTGTATCCAAATCTTCAAGCACAAAGTCCCAATCCACTTTTGGCATTTTGTGTTTTGTAATAATAGGTTGTATATCTTGTGCTGGGCTATCTGTATGTGTAGCACTTGCTTGAAGATTAAGTTCCATTTCCTCTAAGTATTCAGGAATACTTACATCAAGTTTATACTGTTCTTTGATAAGTCCTGCAAGTGTTTCTTGGGCTGTTTTTTCACCATGAATAAGTACAACATGTGGTTTGTATTTAGCAATAGTACCAAGCCATTCAAGGAGTTGGCTTTGTCCTGCATGGGCAGAAAATCCACCAATAGTATAAATTTTAGCAGCAACACTAAGATCATTGCTCATAAGGTTTACGCTTGTAGCACCTTCCACAATTTTTCTACCAAGTGTACCAACAGCTTGGAAACCAACAAAAACAATACTTGTTTCTGGTCGCCAGATATTATGTTTTAAATGGTGTTTTATACGCCCAGCATTACACATACCACTAGCAGAAAGAATAATGGCAGGACCTTCTAATGCATTTAATGCTTGTGATTCTTCTGTTTTTGTTGTGTAAATAACTTTTGAGGAGAAATTTCTAATTGCTTCAATATTATGTTTTATTTCGTGAGTATCAAGAGTTTCTTTATAATCAATAAAAACTTGTGTTGCTTTAATGGCAAGAGGACTATCTAAATAAATAGGCATATTATGAGGAAGTTTACCATCAGCATCAAGTAAAGAAAGGCAATAAAGAATTTCTTGAGCTCTTTCCACTGCAAAGGTAGGAATAATAACTTTACCACCAAGTTTATAACTTCTTTGAATAGCTTCATGCAATTCATCTAAGCTATTACTTTCGTTTTTATGGTTTCTATTACCATAGGTTGATTCCATAAAAAGGTAATCAGTTTTTTCAAGTGGAGCTGGATCAAATAAAAGCATATTTTCAGGACGACCAATATCACCTGAAAAAGTAAGGCGTTTTGTTTCGCCATTTTCTGTAATATCAAGAATTATAAATGCTGCACCTAAAATATGTGCTGCATATTTATAGGTAATTTTTACATTTGGCACAGGTTCAAATGTTTTATCAAATTCAACAACAGAAAATTGGTTTATACATTTTTTTGCATCATCAATACTATATAATAAATCATTTTCTTTCTTTTTACCTGTTCTACTTCTTTGCTTATTACGCCATTCAAATTCCATTTCTTGGATATGGGCACTATCTTCAAGCATAAGTGAAACAAGATCATAGGTTGGAGCTGTACAATATACTTTTCCTTTAAAACCATGTGAGGCTAAGCGGGGAATAAGTCCTGAATGGTCAATATGTGCATGGGTAAGTAATATAAACTCAAGAGAATCAGGTTTATATAATTCTGTATCAAAGTTTCTATCTTCAATAGCTTTATTACCTTGATGCATTCCACAATCAATAGCAAAGCGATGTCCAGCAGCTTCAATAATATGGCAAGAACCTGTAACTGTTTGGGCTGCACCTAAAAACTGTACTTTCATAAAAGCCTCACTTTCTGTTTTTATAAATGCTATAAGCAGAATCTTATGGTTTTGGTTTACAATTACGCTATTTTTTCACAAATGAAAAGAGTTTTTACAGGGGAAAAGTTTTAATTTTGTATTGCTTAATATATCTTTTATTCTTATGATAAAGGAACAAATTCTTAAGCGAGGTAGATTATGTTTAAAGATTGTGTGCCTTATAAAGTTGATAATCAAATAAATCAAGAATCTTGGCGTGTTTTCAGAATTATGGGCGAACTTATTGATGGTTTCGATACTTTAAATGATATTCCGCCTTGTGTTTCTATTTTTGGTTCTGCTCGTACTAAACCAGAGGATAAACTATATCAAGAAACAGAAATGATAGCACAAAAAATTTGTGAAGAAGGTTTTGGGGTTATAACAGGTGGTGGTCCTGGATTTATGGAAGCTGGTAATAAAGGAGCACATAATGTAAATGGTACTTCTGTTGGCTTGCATATTGAATTACCACATGAACAAAATTCAAATCCTTATATCACAACGCGTTGTGCTTTTCGTTATTTCTTTGTACGTAAACTTATGTTTGTAAAGTATGCATTTGCGTATGTTGTAATGCCTGGTGGATTTGGAACGTTAGATGAACTTTTTGAAGCAGCTGTTTTAGTACAAACTCATAAAATTGGTAAATTCCCTATTATTTTATATGATAGTAAGTTTTGGGGTGGACTTATTGATTGGATACGTGCCGAAATGGTGCATCGTGGTTATATTACAGAAAACGAAATAAATCTTTTAACAATTTGTGATACTCCTGATGAAGTATTAAAAATTATTAAAGAATTTCCAAAAAAACAATAAATAGAATGGATTTTATAACGCAGTTTACTGCAATAGCCCCTTGGGGACCAATACCCACAGCACCTAAAGGCCATACATGGGAAAGTCTTATGCAAAAGGCTTTACTTATGGCACAAAAAGCAATGAGTTGTGGAGAAGTCCCTATTGGGGCTTTAGTGGTTGATAAAGAGGGGACTATTTTATCTTGTTCACATAATCAAAGCATACAAGATAATGATCCAACGGCACATGCTGAAATTGTGGCTATACGTGCTGCTGCAAAAATTAAACAAAATTATCGGTTAGCTGATTGTTTTTTAATTGTTACACTAGAACCTTGTTCTATGTGTATGGGGGCAATCCGTGAGGCAAGGCTTGCAGGTGTTTGTTTTGGTGCTTATGATAAAAGGGCAGGGGCAATTTGTTCTTGTTATGAGGGATTAAATTGTCCTGAACTTGGTGTAAAAACATGGCATTATGGTGGCATTTTAGCTGATGAAGCAATAAAGATTTTGCAAGAATTTTTTAAAGATAGACGGTAATAAAATGAGTAGTACAATTGATGAGATTACAATTAATTATGAAGAAAATGGGATTTTGTTAGTAAAAGAAATTGATAAAGAAATTTTATCTAAAGGATTAAATACAACTATTTTATTTCGTTATAAAGAGTATATTGCTGATGCTGATGATTATGGCCCTGATAAATATACAATTAGACGATATAAAAAAATAAATGGTGAATTTCGTCAACAAGCAAAATTTAATATTTCTAGTGTTCGACAAGGAAAAATTATTGCTGAAACTCTTGGACGTTGGCTAAAAGATGTAGAAGAAGAATAATATGCATTTTTATCAAAGAGCAGAAGAAAGACTTGCCCATGTATTAATGGAAGATTTTCAAAGAAGAGGTGCAACTTTTTTACAAGTTGGCTTACATTCTTGTATTCAACCAGAATTTTTTTGGGATTCAGGTTTTGATGTTACTGCTACTGATGAAAAGCAAAATATTATAGAACGTTCTTTAGAGCGATCAGGACCACGTATTTCTTATCAAATAGCTAAAGATAATTATTTACCTTTTGATGATGATAGTTTTGATTATGCTTTTTATGCTACGTATGCAAATTATTGTTATTTTGAAGATGGAGCAAAGCCTAAGCAAGAAATAGAAACAAAACAATTTTTAAAACTTTTTTATGGTGAAAAAGGTATTTTGCAAGAACTTTGCAGAGTGGCAAGTCGTGGTGTTATAATTATAAGTAAAAATTCTTTTTCACTTTTTTCTATGAAACATCATGGTATTAGATTAAATCCTTATACGTTATGGCGAAAAGGTAAGGAATATTGTCCAAAAGGAAGTGTTCGTTTTGCTTCGACTGGTTTTTTACCACGTTTTATGCCTAAAAAACTAAGCTTTATTAATAATGCTGTGTCATATTTACCTGTTGGGGCATTAATGGGAATTAGTATACGATTTAATGCACCACCTGTTTCAGGAATTGGGGCTTTATGGCAAAATGAATGTCAAAAAATAGAACAAGCTCCATGTGTGCAAAGAAATATTTCTTAAGAAATTTTTTCTTTTTTGTGGGGAAAATGATTTCGCTTTAGCCGTTACGACAAAGGAAGTTACGGATAAAGACAGTGTAACCCCTATACCCCCTTAAATAGGCAACGTTATTGAAACACGTTTCAATAACGTTGCCTATTTTAGCTTGTTTATAAAAAATTTTTCTCTCAAAAAATCTAATTTATTTTATTTTGTAATATTGAATATTAGTATGTTTTAATATTATAATATATTTTTATAATGTGAAAAAACAAAAGTTCTTTTGCACGCAAAAGGGCTTTTGGGGTAAAAAGTTTTGAGGAGAGAGTTTGAGAGGGGAACTTTTTCAAAAGTTCTCCTCTCAATAATTATAAATTATGTTAAATAATAAAAGCCCCATAAGGGGCTTTTTGTTTAGGAGAGTGAATATGAGGTTCTTATGCTTGATAGATAAGCTCACCATTCACATAGGTTTTTTCAACCTTTAAAGTATTAAGTTTTTCTGCTTGCATAGTAAGAGGATTTTCAGAAAGGATTACCATATCAGCTTTTTTACCTTTTTCTAAAGAACCAATGCTATCTTCTAATTTATACATACGAGCTGCATTGATTGTTACACCACGTAATGCGTCCATAATATTAATTCTTTGATCTTCACCAAGTATGTATCCACTTGAAGTGATACGATTAACAGCTGAATATACATCTAATAGAGGAGAAATAGGTGTTACTGGGGTATCATTATGTAATGCAAATTGAATACCTTGTTTTTTTGCAGAATTACATGGGCTAATATGTGCAGCCATTTCTGGACCTGATACAAATTGACGGTGAATATCACCCCAAAAATATGTATGTGTAACAAAATAACTTGGAATAAGTTCATTATCAGCAATACGTGCAATTTGATCAGGACGGTTAAATTGACAGTGGTTTAAAATATGTCTGTGGTCATCACGTGGGTTATTTTTATTCACTAATGCATAAGTATTAATCATATCTTCAATGGCTTGGTCTCCATTGGTATGAGTAGCAATTTGCCAACCTGCATCGTGAAGGCTTTGAATACGTTTGGTACGTATTTCAGGACTTTCAAAATAGGAAAATCCTTTATAATCATTTGGTTTACCAGACATTTGCTTGAAATATGGCTTTGAAAAATGGGCAGTATAACCTTGAGGGCTACCATCTGCAAAAAGTTTTGCTGCACCAAGAATAACTTTTCCTTGAGTATCAAGAATATCACCAGAACGTTTTTCTTTATATGTTTTAGTAATACTGTCATTAAATTGTGCATAAGGCCAAATAACAACACGAATATCAAGATCTCCAGTATCAGAAGCTTTAAGGAAATATTCGTCAATGGTAGGACTTCCACCATTATTTGCAGTAGTAATACCATTAGAAGCATATACTTTTGAATCAAAAGCAATGGATTTTAAATAGTCTATTTGTATGGAAGGCATATCTTTAGTAAATAATAATTGTTGGGCTTGTCCCTCGATAAGTCCTTCTAATTTTCCATTTTTAACTCTAATAATACCTGTTTTAGGTTTTGTATTACTTGTAATTTTAGCAAGTTCAAAGGCTTTACTGTTAGCAACTGATAAATGTCCGCTTACATGTTTTATGATAATAGGGTGTTCTGTTGAAACATCATCTAATTCTTCTCGTGTGGGGTGGCGTTGTTCCTTCATTGCTAAATCATTATAATTTACCCCGTAAATTAATTGACCTTTTGGAGTAACTTTAGCTTTTTCTTTTAATCTATTTTGTAAATCTTCAATACAGGTAACATAACCCAATGGAGGTACATTTAAATTAACATAATAAAGGTCATATACACCACCATTAGGGAAGTGGCTATGACCATCAATAAGTCCGGGTAATAATGTTTTTCCTTTTAGATCAACTTTATTAGCGTAATCACCTGCTAATTTAAGCATATCTTTTTTAGAACCAACACCAATAATTTTATCTTTTTCAATGACAATAGCTTCTGCAATTTCATTTTTTTCATTCATGGTGAGAATTGGTCCACCATAAAAAATGGTAACTTTTGCTGTATTTGCAAAAATGCTTTGTGGAAGGGACAAAGTAATAGCAGTTGCAGAACTAAATTTTATAAAGTCTCGTCTATTCATACAAAACCCCAAATAGTTAAACGTTGATAAAAATGGGTGTTGTTAAAAAAGTAACAAATAGATATTTTTTTGTCAATAAATAAATAAAAATTCTGTATAATCAACGAAAAATAGCAAATATAAAAATAAAAAAATATTATAAACTACGTATTCTAATTTTATATTTTATTGAAATTACTATTATTTAT
>JAHHTE010000199.1 GCA_020024815.1 Mailhella sp. | reverse complement strand
TCTTTTATATATAAACTATAATCATTAACCTTTATTCTCTAATAATATCAATAAAATACTTATAATTAGGGTGTGTTTCTAAATTTTTTTCTTGTTTATATAATATTTTCTTCTTTATTCTACTATAACATAATATCACATTTAATAAGGGGCTTCGCCCCTTAGACCCTAGCAGGGTGATAAGCTAATTGAGGGGGGTTGGGGGAAATCATTTCCCCAAAAAAATATTCTAACTAAGTATTCATAATAAAATAAACAAGTTTTTACTTGCAAGCATACGTGGTCTTTGCTATGAATTTTTATACTTTTTAATTAAAAGTAGTGTATTACCAAATAGCAAAAGGAGAAAGAAATGGATCTCAATTCCTATTTCAAAATCAAAGAAAAAGGCTCAACAATCCGTACTGAAGTTTTAGCAGGACTTACAACCTTTATGACTATGGCATATATCCTTGCTGTTAACCCAAATATTTTAGGTTCAACTGGCATGGACGTTAGTGCTGTTTTTGCTGCAACTGCAATAAGCTCTGCTGTTGCAACATTAATTATGGCTTTTTATGCAAATCTTCCTGTTGGCCTTGCTCCAGGAATGGGTCTTAATGCTTTTTTTGCTTTTAGTGTTTGTCTTGGAATGGGATATTCTTGGCAATTTGCTTTAACAGCTGTATTCCTTGAAGGTATTATTTTTATTTTCCTTACTATTACTAATTTACGTGAAGCAATTTTAAATTGTATTCCACTTTCTCTAAAAAAAGCTATTTCTGCTGGTATTGGTCTTTTTATTGCTTTTATTGGTTTACAAAGTGCTGGTATAATTGTTGATAATCCAGCTACACTTGTAGCATTAGGCAAACTTTCAAGTCCTGGTGCTATTGTTACAATTATTGGACTTTTTTCTATTTCTATCATGCTTGTTTTTAATATTCGTGGTGCTTTACTATATGGAATTTTTATTGGAACATTTGCAGGAATATTTACAGGTATAACTAATCTTGATAATTTTTCTGCATCTAATTTATTTAAAATTCCAAGTCTTTCTCCTACATTTTGGCAATTTGATTTTTCTCATGCTTTTTCTAGTGATATGATTTTTATTTTAGCAACTTTTCTTTTTGTTGATCTTTTTGACACAGTGGGAACTCTTGTTGGTGTTGCAACAAAAGGTAACCTTTTAGATGAAGAAGGACACTTACCAGAAGCTCGTCAAGCTTTTATGTCTGATGCTATTGGTACTTGTCTTGGAGCTATTTTAGGTACTTCTACTGTTACCTCCTTTGTTGAAAGTGCTAGTGGTGTTGCTGCTGGTGGAAGAACAGGGTTGACAGCTTTAGTTGTTGCTATTTTCTTCTTTCTTTCTCTTTTCTTAGCACCTATTTTTCTTTTAATTCCTGCTGCAGCAACAGCTCCAGCATTAATTATTGTTGGACTTTTTATGATTAGCCCAATTAAAGAAGTTGATTTTGATAACTTTACAGTTTCAATTCCTGTTTTTGTAACTATTATTGGTATGCCTTTAACATACAGTATTGCACATGGCATTGCTTTTGGTGTTATCACCTATGTTGCTATCAATCTTGTTATTGGAAAATTTAAAGATATTCACCCTCTTACTCTTATTCTTGCCCTTATCTTTATAGCAAAACTTACCATCAATTAATTTATAAAAATACGTTATTAATAAAAATACATAAAAAAAACTGTCTTATATAAAGACAGTTTTTTTTTATACTCTACTTAGCTAAAAAATAAATTAAAAATTTTACCAACTAGATTTTGGAACACTAATAAGATGCATACTTGTTTCTTTTACTGATGGACAGCCAGTCAATACCATTGTTGACTTTAATTGCCCTTTAAGCATTTCAATATATGCTTTAACTCCTTCAGCCTCACCACCCATAGCAGCAATACTAAATGGTCTACCTATCATAACAGCATCAGCACCAAGTGCTAACATTTTTAAAATATCAACACCATCACGCACACCACCATCAGCTAATACAGTAAGGTGTCCTTTTACTCTTTGAGCAATTTCAGGAAGAACATCAGCTACTCCCATAGCATGATCAAGTACACGTCCACCATGATTTGAAACAACAATAGCATCACAACCAGCATCAGCAGCAGCTCTTGCATCTGCAACGGTCATAATTCCTTTAAGAATAAATTTCTTTCCTAATCCATGAATTTTTTCAACAATTTTTGCTAACTCTTCAGGACCTTTTGGAGAAACAGGTCTACCCATTTTAGCAAGAGTAATTAGACCTGCTGCGTCAATATCCATACCAATAATTGAACAGTTTGTTTGTATTGCTTTTTCTAATTTTTCATCAAATTCAGCATGATCCCATGGTTTAATAAAAGGAATACCATAACCATTTACTTCTGTAATAGCTTTAAATCCACTTTCATGGATAAATGGTGGAACACCATCACCTGTACAGCCAATAACACCACTTTCTTTACAGCCATCAACAATAGCTTTTACATATTGTTCTTCAGTTAATGCTCCCCCCATATTAAAGGAAACTCCACCAATAGGAGCAGCAATAACAGGAACTTCTAAATCCAAGCCTAAAATATTACAGCTAATTTCAGGATCTCTAATATCATGCACTAATCGCATATTTACATGAAGATTTTTCAAGGATTTTATATTATTGTGAAAAGCAGAACCAGTGCCACAGCCTCCCATTCCAGGAGTTTCACCAGCACAAACTTTTCCATCGCAAATTGAACAGACACGACAAAAACCTTTCATGCGTTCTCTTGCTATTTTTCTAACTTCTTGCATATCCATATTTTTACCTCATAATAGATAACTACTATTTTTCTTTTAATATTTATAACAGAAATTTATTATTAAGTCACTCTTTAGAATGAATATTTTCTAATTTTAATTAAATTCATAAATTTTAGAAACAAAAGAATAAAACTTTTCTCTTATACTATATTAC
>JAHHTE010000198.1 GCA_020024815.1 Mailhella sp. | reverse complement strand
AAAGATCACCCATAATCGTAGTATTTGGGGTTGGTTCTAGTTTTTCTTGAGAGGGGAACTTCTTTAAAAGCTCTTCTCTCAAAAAAATCACATAAGAACTAGGGGAACTACCTATTATAAAATAAAAAAAAGGGAAAAATAAATTTTCCCTTTGCGTTATTATTTTGAATTTTTTATTTATTTATTTTTTAATGATGCAGCAATAAAATCTCTAAATAATGGGTGAGCTTTCATTGGATTAGATTTAAATTCTGGGTGGAATTGACAACCAACAAACCATGGGTGATCAGCAATTTCTATAATTTCCATAAGTTCACCATCGGGTGAAGTTCCACTAAAAATAAGTCCTTTTTCTTCAAGTAATGCTTTAAACTTATTGTTGAATTCGTAGCGATGACGGTGTCTTTCAAAGATTTCTGTATTTTGATATGCTTCAAAAGATTTAGTGCCTTTTTGTAAAGTACATGGGTATGCACCAAGACGCATGGTACCACCTTTATCGCTACTATCATCACGAATTTCGACTTTATTTGTTCTAAAATCAAACCATTCTTTAATAAGATAGATAACATTATTTTTACAATCAGGAACAAATTCTTCTGAATTTGCATCAGTTAATCCTGCTTTATGACGTGCAAATTCCATTACAGCACATTGCATACCTAAACAAATACCAAAGAAAGGAATATTATGTTCACGAGCAAAACGAATAGCTTCAATTTTTCCTTCAACACCACGATAACCAAAACCACCGGGAACTAAAACCCCATTACAACCTTCAAGCATTGTAGCAACATTATCTTTTGTAATTTCTTCAGAATTTAGATAACGGAGTTGAACAGTTGCAAAATTTGCAACTCCAGCATGGATAAGTGCTTCATGTAAACTTTTATAAGCTTCTTTTAAATCAACATATTTTCCAACAATACCAATAGTTACAGTATCCTTTGGATTATTGAAATCAGAAATTAATTTTCTCCAAGAATCAAGTTTTGGGTTACCAGCATTTAGTTGGAGCATAATCACAACTTTTTGGTCAAAACCTTCTTCATAAAATTTTAAAGGAACTTCATAAACATTTTTTACATCAACAGAGGAGAAAACAGCACCTTCTTCAACATTACAGAAAAGAGAAATTTTGCGTTTCATATCTGTTGGAATAGTTTGTTCACAGCGACAAAGAATAATATCAGGTTGAATACCAATAGAAAGAAGTTCTTTTACACTATGTTGTGTTGGTTTTGTTTTATATTCACCAGCAGCTCTAAGATATGGAACTAATGTTAAATGTATATTTAAACAGTTTTCGCGACCTAATTCAGAACGAAGTTGACGCATTGCTTCTAAAAAAGGTAAACTTTCAATATCACCAACTGTTCCACCAATTTCTATAATAGCAACATCAGGAGCTTCTTCAGCACTAACATCAGTGGAAAGGCTAAGCATAACACGTTTTATTTCATCAGTAATATGTGGAATTACTTGAACAGTGCCACCTAAATAATCACCACGGCGTTCTTTATTGATAACATTGTAATAAACACGTCCAGCAGAGGTACTATTTCTTTTTGAAAGTGAAACACCTAAATATCTTTCATAGTGTCCTAAGTCTAAATCAGTTTCAGCACCATCATCTGTTACGTATACTTCACCATGTTGAAAAGGGTTCATAGTTCCAGGATCAACGTTGATATAAGGATCAAGTTTTTGAATAGTAACTTTAAGACCTCTAGCTTTAAGTAAAGCTCCAAGGGAAGCTGCAGCTAAACCTTTTCCTAATGATGATAAAACGCCACCTGTTACAAAAATGTATTTGGTTTTCATGTATGACCCCAATTTTTTAATTACTTGTCGCTTGACTTGTCACTACTAACAAAAAAAACTCAGTTTGTCACGCATTGACCTTTAATTATTTTACTACTATACTCAATTCCCAAAAGAAAGAAAGAGTTTTTTATTAAAATTAAAATCTAATAAAAACAATAAATTGTTATTACTTTTAAATGGAGTCATTATGGCAACTGTAAAAGCTTTAGTTTTAACTGGCTATGGAACTAACTCTCACAAAGAAACTGCACACGCAATCCGTATGGCAGGTGCTGATGAAGCTAATATTGTGCATTTTTCTGATGTGGTATCAGGTGCTGTAAAATTAAGAGATTATCAATTTTTGCTTTTTCCTGGTGGTTTTTTAGATGGTGATGATTTAGGTGCAGCTCATGCAGCAGCACAACGTTGGCTTTATTTAAAAGATGATGAAGAAAAACCATTACTTGATCAATTAAATACATTTTTAGAAGATGGTAAGCTTGTAATGGGTATTTGTAATGGTTTCCAATTATTAGTAAAATTAGGAGTATTACCTGCTTTAGATGGTAAACGTTTTGAAAGACAAGTTTCACTTACTCATAATTTGTCAGCTCGTTATGAAGATAGATGGGTGCAATTAAAAACAAATAAAAATAGTCCTTGTGTTTTTACAAAAGGGATTGAATTTATTCAAGTTCCTGTAAGACATGGAGAGGGTAGAATTGTAACTCCTGATGATGTTACTTTAGAACGTTTAGAAAAAGAAAATCTCATTTGTTTGCAATATACTGATCCACGTACAGGTGAAATTACACAAGAATATCCTTATAACCCTAATGGCTCTCCTAAAGCTATTGCAGGACTTACAGATCCAACAGGTCATGTTTTAGGGCTTATGCCTCACCCTGAAGCTTTTAATCATATTACTAATCACCCACAATGGACTAATGGACAAGATAAAACTTTAGGTACAGTAATTTTTGAAAATGCAGTAAAATATTTAAAAGAAAAATAATAATAATTGAAAAAGAATAGTTAAATTGTTTATAAACAAAAAACTCTCTTATAAATATAAGGGAGTTTTTTGTTAGTATAATTTTGTGTTTTTATAAAAAAATCGTCTATTATTAAACAATAAGATAATTATAACTAAATTGGAAAGATATCTTAATGT
>JAHHTE010000197.1 GCA_020024815.1 Mailhella sp. | reverse complement strand
GAGTGAGAGGGGAAATCTCACTCTTGGTAGGATTACTTGTATTAGAAGGAATCATCACTTCTAATTGAGTAAGTATATTTAATTTGCCTGTCTTCTAATAAAAGCAGGAATGTCATCAGTTTCATTATCAAAAGTAAAATCCATTGCACCAGGTGTGTGTCTATTATTTCTTGTAAGGTTTGCAGTGTATTCATCTGCTGTGTAATAGGGCTTTCTAACAATAGGAGCTTTTTCTTCAGTTACTTTTTGTTCAGGTTGTTTTTCTTCCACAGTATTATTAACTGCTTTTTGGAAAGAAATTATATTAGAATTTGATGGAGCTTGTGTATTTTCTTCAGGTTCAATACCAGTAGCAATAATAGTGATATGAATTTCATCACTTTGTTCATTGCCATCAACCATGCCATAAAATACTTCTGGTAATTCGCCAGAATCAGATATAGCGGCATTATTGATGTATTCACCAACTTCTTCAAATTCTTCCATTGTAATATCACCAGTGATATTAACTAAAAGAGCTTTTGCACCAAAGATATTAATATCATCTAAAAGAGGGCTTGAAATTGCTTGTTTAGCAGCTTCTAATGCACGGTTTTCACCACTAGCACAACCTTCCCCCATGATAGCAGAGCCTTTCATCGTCATAGCTGTTCTAATATCGGCAAAGTCAACGTTAATAAAACCTGGTTTTGTAATAACTTCAGTTACACCACGTACAGCAGAAAGAAGAACATCATTAGCTTTCATAAACATTTCTTTTGCTGTTGCTTTTTTAGGAGCAATAGCACGAAGTCTATCGTTTGGGATAGCAATTAAGCTATCAACATATTGACGTAATTCTTCAATACCTTTATTTGCAACGTGAATACGTTTACCTTCAATAATTGAAAAAGGTTTTGTAACAACACCAATAGTAAGAATACCTTTTTCTTTTGCCATTTTAGCAATAATTGGTGCAGCACCAGTTCCTGTGCCACCACCCATACCAGCAGTAACAAAAACCATTTCAGTATCTTGAAGATATTTTGCAATTTCTTGCATACTTTCTTCAGCTGCTTTTTGTCCTACTTCTGGTCTAGCACCAGCACCAAGACCTTTTGTAAGTTGAGGTCCTAATTGAATTTTATGTTCAGCACTTGAGCGATTTAAAGCTTGTGCATCAGTATTAGCACATACAAAAGTTACATCATTTAATCCATTATTTATCATGTGTTCAACGGCGTTTCCACCACCACCGCCAACACCAAAAACCGTAATTTTAGCCATTTCAGCAAAATCGCCTGAAATTTTTACATCCATATTTCCTCCCACGCGTAACAAGTAATCCTATTTAATTTCCGAAAACCATTTTTTCATATGAGTTAAAATTTTTGAAACCACACCATTTTCATTATATGATTCAGTGTAGACTGGTTCGCTCATGCCTTCTTTTTCAGCACCATAAAAAAGCAAACCAACAGCTGTTGCATATTTTGGATTATTAACCATTTCTGTAAATCCAGCACCTAAGTTTTGTGGAGCTCCAATACGTGTTGGTAAACCAAAAATTTGTTCAGCTAATTCTTGTGCACCTTCAATTAGGGAGCTACCACCAGTAAGTACAACTCCTGCACCAATTTTACGCTTATAACCTGAACGTTCTAATTCTTGATTTATATGAAAGAAAATTTCTTCCATTCTAGGTTCACAAATAGCAGCAAGAACTTGACGAGCTACTTGTCTTGAAGGTCTACCACCAACACTTGGAACTTCAATAGTTTCATCAGCAGAAACCATATCTCCAAGGCAACAACCATATTTTATTTTTATTTTTTCCGCTGCTGATAAGGGTGTTCTTAATCCAAAAGCAATATCACTTGTGAGGTTTTGTCCTCCCAAAGGGATAGCTCCTGTATATTTAATTGCGTTATCTGCAAAAATAGCAATATCGCTAGTTCCCCCACCAATATCAACAATAGCAACACCGATTTCTCTTTCTTCTTCTGTTAAAATTGCTTTAGAAGAAGCAAGAGCCTCAAGTACAATATCCGTAACATCAATTTCACTTTTATTGCATGAGCGTAAAATATTCTGTGCAGAGGTTACAGAGCCAGTTACAATATGCACATTAACTTCAAGGCGAACACCACTCATACCAAGAGGTTCAATAATACCACGCTGATCGTCTACAATATATTCTTGAGGCAGAATATGAATAACATCTCTATCCATAGGAATAGCAACAGCTTTTGCTGCATCAAGAACACGTTCAATATCTTTTTGACTAACTTCGCCACCTTTAATGGCAATAACACCGTGACTATTTGTGCCTTTTATGTGACTTCCTGCAATGCCTGCATATACAGAACCAATGGTGCAACCAACCATAGCTTCAGCTTCTTCGATAGCTTGACGTATAGATTGAACAGTTTGTTCGATATTTACAACAACGCCTTTACGAAGACCAGTTGAAGGACTATTGCCTACACCTACGATATTTATGTTGCCATTATTGTTAACTTCACCAACGACAACACAAATTTTTGTTGTTCCGATATCAAGTCCGACTATTAATTCTGACTTGGACATTACATTCTCCTTGCACAATTGATAAAGATAATTTCAACATAATTTATATAAAATGTCTAGAAAATTTTTAGACATTTTTGTGTAAAAAAGTTAGTAATTATTAATCTTTAATGATCATAACCTTATTAAATGCCGCTCTAATTTTTCTTACTTTTTTGATTTCGTTGCGTTTTTTTAAATCCTCCAAAACTTGTATTAAATTTTTAATGTTCTCATCAAAATTTTTAAAATCAATTTGAAGGGTTAAATTATTTTCTTCAATGAAAAGTTCAAATCCATAAAGTTCATTTATGTTAACCCAACTAATATCTTTTAATGCATAGGGAAATTTTGAAATTTCTAAATCATTAATAAATTCAGGTAATAAATTAATTTCTTTTTTTGTTGCACTGTTAATGTATAAA
Organism: Mailhella sp.; assembly: GCA_020024815.1. GTDB lineage: Bacteria > Desulfobacterota > Desulfovibrionia > Desulfovibrionales > Desulfovibrionaceae > Taurinivorans. Next base: position 118 of record JAHHTE010000197.1, on the reverse strand, counting down.
ACGGGTAAGGAAATAAATCTGCCATTTTCTACTTTTGCAATATATTTTCCAAGCCCCTGAGTTGCGCTTCTCACCACATAAATATTCATCCGGTTTGTACCTGCACCGATAATTCCCC
>JAHHTE010000196.1 GCA_020024815.1 Mailhella sp. | reverse complement strand
ATCAAAATCACTTTTTTATTTATTAGTATAATTATTTTAAATAGTTATAATAAACAAAATAAACATAACATTCATATTATAATTAACAAATTAGGAATCTTTATAAATGAGTCTAAACCATCACTTTTTATTTTTGAAGTTAATTGTAAAACCAAGTGCGACAGATATAAAAAAAAGTAGCCCAAAACAAAAGGCTTAATAATAAGTTTATAAGGGTTATTTTAGGTTACTTCATAATATATTAAACAAAAAAGGTGCATTTTTTACACCTTAGTTAATTTATAACTATTTATATTATTAGTATTAAAACTATAATAATGAATTTATATAATTATTTTATATTTTGCAAAGCTAACTCAATTAGATAGCTTGTTTTATCTGCTAAAAAAATAGGAAAAATATCATTTTCTTTTTGAATAAGAAAATCTACCTCATAAGGTGGATTATTTTGATTCCAATATCGTGGAATAACTTCAAATTGTGTAAGTAGCGTTTGTAAAATATAATTTTCAGTTAATGCACCTTTAAATTCTGTAAATAAACGATTACCTTCTCCAAAAGCAGTGGGTGCTAATTGAGCTAAACGGCGAAGCAACCCTACATCTACTAAATATATCTTAAAAGCTGAAATATCATCATAAGCAGCAATAGGTAAATAAGGAGCAGAGCTTCTATAAACTTTATGTACTAATCGAACATCAACTAACCATTGTAAGGCATCTTCATATTCTCTAGCTCTTGCCCCTTCTTTGACTACTTTGTAAATAAATTTTTTATTTTCTTTTGCTAATTGAGAAGGAATTGATTTCCATATCATTGAAATTTTAGGAAACTCATATATATTAGGGTGTTTTGCAAAATATCGTTCGTATGCTCCTATTATACCTGAAAGAGATTCTTGCATAGCATTTACATCACGTGCCTCTGTCCACATTAAAACTGGCTCTGGCATACCTCCTGTTACATAATACATTTTAAGTTTTTCACAAAGAGGATTAAAAAAAGGATCATGAATAGGTTCTATTTTGTTTATTGAGTCTAAATATTGAACTAAATTATCATCGCCATTAGCTAATAAAAATTCTATAAACGTCATCGGATCAATTTGCATAAAATTAACCTTTCCAACTGGAAAAGATGATGGCTTTGCTAGAGCAATGCCTAATAAAGAACCAGCACAAGCTATATGATACTGAGGAGCATTTTCACAAAAATATTTCATCGCATTGATAACATTAGGAGAATCTTGAATTTCATCAAAAATAATAAGCGTTTTTTCTGGAACAATTTTTTGCCCACTTGCTAATATTAAATTTTGTAGAATACGATCCACTTCTTTAGTTGTTTCAACGAACTGTTTTAATTCTTCATTTTCATCAAAGTTAAAATAAGCTATATTGTCATAATAACGTTTACCAAATTCCTTAAGAATCCAAGTTTTTCCTACTTGACGTACACCTTTTAGTATTAATGGTTTACGATATGGTGAGTTTTTCTATGCTAATAATTTACTCAAAATAAAACGTTCCATTTTTTATTCCCATTTTTATAATAATATTGTGTTTCATAATCACATTATTATATATTATTTCTTTAAAAAAGTAACGTTATTTATCGGCAAATATAAAAAAGATAATTAACTATTCTTAATTTCTTGTATAATAGTATTAGCGTCTGCACGGGTTATAGTGGATAATTCTTTATCATATTGAGCAAGGATTGCATTGAGGTCTTTGCCTTTTTCATTGACAATAAATTATAATATAGTAATATATAAAAAAATATAAATTAAATAAGGAAATAGATATGTTTTTTTTATTTTGTCAAAACTGTGGACATAAAATAAAAATACCTGTTATAAAATACCAAATAATAGGAATAAGTATTTCTATTTTTGGTGTTTTTGGATGGTTTTCATATCTTTTTGCTGGTTCAGGCCATGCTTTTCTTATTGCCTGTGTAATTTTTATTACGGGAATAGTAACTACACTAAATGCTAAAACAATAGCTCTTGACTTAATGAAAGATAAAATTTGTCCTAAATGTTATAATGTTTCTTTAAAAGAAACTCCACCTAATAATGATACTTTAAAAGAAAAAGATAATTATCCTACCACAAAAATAGATGAAATTAAAAATTGTCCTAAATGCAAAACAGGAATCCTTAAAATAAGAAATGGTAAATATGGAAAATTTTGGGGGTGTAATAATTATCCTTCATGTAACTATACAAAAAATATAAATAATTATTATTAAAATAAAATAACTCTTTGAATAAATAAAGCAAAAGATCACAGAAGCATAAAAGACTGGTAATTTCCTCAATCACTAGCCTACATCAGCTAAGGCTAAAAAACATAAATTATGCCTTATTATTAGCCGAGAATACAGGTACTTATAATCCCTTTTTGATACTCTTTGTTTTTCGTCTGTTTTTGTATAAATGAATATTTTGATAAAGATAGTCCCTATATTTTCTATAAGGACTATCTCTTTATTTTTATAACTTATTTTGCTTGTTTCTTAGGTACTCTAGTTCCCACCCAAAGGTGTTGACCCTTCGGCGTGTTCTCTTTTCCTCGCTTAGTTGCAAGATAACTTATTTGATGCATAACTTGATGAGTCTTTTCTTCTTCGTCTGCACTTCCTCGTTTAATAATGTTTCCATTTGTTCCCTGTGTATTGCAATAATGAACTAATCCTTTTGTTTCTTCTGGAGAAAGATCCAATGCTTTTCCTAAATACTTTTCTGCTTTACTGAAAATCTTATACTGATTTTAAATAGCATTTGCATTGACCATAGCAACGCAATGATAATGTGTTCCATGTCCTTGGTCTTCTACTACACCTATAAGACGAATATCTGGATCATGTCCTCCATGATAGTTTTCTCTGTCTATTGCTCTAGTTATGTTTTCAAATATTCTACCAATTTGCTTATTAGTAAGCCCTTCTGTTCCTTGTGGGGTTCGTATGTCAAAACGAATACATAATACTTTAGAATGTTTTCCTTTCATATCTACTAAATGTGCATGAAGTGGATTAAGTATTTCTTCTATGCAACTTTGTTCTTTTTCTTTGTTCGTATTAATTGCTAAACCGTTATGGATTGGTTCTGTTGTTAATGTACAATTTCTTCTGTTTTCTAATTTGTTTTGATGTT
>JAHHTE010000195.1 GCA_020024815.1 Mailhella sp. | reverse complement strand
TGGTGGATGGTGAGAGGCTCGAACTCCCGACCCTCGGTGTGTAAAACCGATGCTCTACCAACTGAGCTAACCATCCAAGTGCCGTGAAATGGTTTATATAAAAACTTTATTATAATGTCAAGTAAAAAGATAACATTTAATAATAATTTTTTTATATTTTTTCACTAGAGCAAAGATTATTTTCTATCTCCAAATAATCTAAGCATATATAAGAAAATGTTGATAAAATCAAGGTAAAGGGTAATAGCACCAAGTAAGGCACCACGACGAATAGCCACAGAATCTTCAATAGGAGCAGTTTCACCCATTTCTTTAATTTTTTGTGTATCGTAAGCAGTAAGACCAACGAAAACAATAACACCAACAATACTAATCACGAAATTAGCAACGCCGTTATTAAAGAAAAGGTTAACAATGCTAGCAAGGATAAGACCCCAAAGCCCCATAATAAGGAAAGATCCCCAACCAGTAAGGTCTTTTTTAGTAACCATACCGTAAACACTCATACCCCCAAACATACCAGCACTAATAAGGAAAGTTTGTGCAATGGAAGCTCCAGTATAAACAAGGAGAATAGGAGCAAGTAAGATACCGTTTAAAGCAGCATAAATGAGATAAAGGGCAGTTGCTTTACCAGCGGAGAGGTTATGCATTTGAGAGGATAAATACATAACAAGTCCGATAATAGCAACAATAAGAATAAGTGGACCAAAATTGCCATGAGAATAAATAAGTTGAAGCATGAACAAGTTGTTAACAGTAAAGTATGCCATAAAAGCAGTAACAACTAAAGCTGCACACATCCACAAATAAACTTGTTGCATGAAAAATGCAACTTTACTTGTGCTAGAAGCCATACTTTGACTTTGATTATAATTATCCATAAAACCTCCGAATGTTATAATATAAGTATAATCATTAAAAAATAAAATGGCAAGCCTTTGAATTTTATAAAAAATTAAAAATTTGATTGAGGATTTTATTTGCTATTATTGCATTTCCTTTTTGGCTTGGGTGTATGCCGTCTTTGAGGTCTTGTAAAAATTCTTGAGAATTGAGTTCATTAAAAATGTTAATGTATGGAATTTGTAATTCTTGGCAAATTTTTTCTTGTTCAGGTATAAGGGAGGCAATGCGGTTTTTGTGTTCTTCATTGCTAACAGGACTAGGGCTAACAACAAAAATTTTTCCTCTTTCTTTTGCATTGATTAAAAGTTCTTTGAAATATTTTTTACTTTCATCAAGACTAAGTACAGTAGTATTTTGAGGCATTGCCATATCCACAACACCACACATAAGAATAAAATATGCTTGAGAGTTAGGAATATTACGGTCTTGAAATTCTTTATCAAAGCGATCAAGAATATTTTTTGTAGAATTTTTTCTTACCCCAAGATTGTAAAGAGTTGCAGGTGGAAGGGGAAATTTTTCAGGAAATTTTTGTAAGATACCATGATAAATAGTATTAACAAAATTATCTTGAGGAGCAACATTGACGCCAAGAGTAATGGAATCACCTAAAAAATAAAAAATATTCATAAGAACTCCTTTGTAATAATATCCAAATATTTTTTGGATATGGATAAAAATGTTAAAAATACTGTATGTAGAATTTATATTTAATTCAATAAAAAAAAGCACTCAAAACGAGTGCTTTTATATTTATGTATTTTTTTCACTACGTTTATGTAGGAATAACACAGTACCTATAAGTAGAGCAAAGGCACAGCCTAAACTAAGGAAAAGATTACCGTCTGTAAAACCAGCAACCACATATCCTACAAGGCTACAAATTGCTACAATAAAGGCATAGCCAAATTGTGTTGAAACGTGTTCTACGTGGTTACACCCAGCACCAGCACTAGATAAAATAGTTGTATCAGAAATAGGGGAGCAATGATCACCAAAAACAGAACCAGCTAATGTAGCAGATAAACAAACAGTAACAATTTCTGGATTAATAGCTTGAGCAACAGGAACAACAATAGGAATAAGAATACCAAAAGTACCCCAAGCAGTACCAGTTGAAAAACTAAGGAAACCAGCAATAATAAAGATAAATGCAGGGAGCATACCAAAAGTAGCACCACTATCAGCTTCAAATAATGTTTTTACAAATTCAGGAGTTTGTAAAAGATCACGGCAAACACCACTAATAGTCCAAGCAAGAACAAGGATCATATTAGCAGGAAGCATTGCTTTAATCCCTTCAACAGCACCGTCCATAAAAGCTTTAAGAGTAAGTAAACGGCGAGGAACAAAAAGAAGGAAACAAACAACTAAAGCACCAAAAGAAGCCCAAACAAGAGCATTTGAGGAAGAGCAGTTACCAAAAGCAGCACCAATACTATGGTAAGTAGGGTCATCACCAAAATAACCACCACTATATAAAAGGGCAGTAGTAGCAAAAACAATTAAGCTAAGGATAGGGATAACCATGTCAAGCATAGTACCCTTATTAGATGCATTGAGTTGGTGATTTTGGTTATTGGTATCACCAAGATCTCCGTCAACAACAGCACGTTTTTCTGATTTATACATAGGGCCAAAGTCAACATTGGCAATACAAACAAAAAACACCATAAAAAGAGCTAAGATAGCATAAAAATTATATGGAATTGTTGAAACAAAGGCAGCAAAATCACTATCAAAAGCACCAGTTGCTTTAAGGTTACTACCAACAGCAGCAGCCCAACTGGAAATAGGAGCAATAATACAAATAGGAGCAGCAGTTGAGTCGATAATATATGCAAGTTTTGCACGAGAAATTTTGTAGTTATCAGTTACAGGACGCATAACTGTACCAACAGTAAGACAGTTGAAATAGTCATCAATAAAGATAGCAGTTCCAAGTCCACCAGTGGAGAGCATAGCAGCTTTTCTGCTTTTAATACGTTTTGTAGCCCAAATACCATACGCTTTTGTACCCCCAGCAAGGGATATAACATAAACAATAGCTCCAAGTAAGCTACAAAAAAGAATAATATTGAAATCAACTTTTTTTGCCATAATATTAAAAGTAACTTCAATAGTTTGCATAGGTACAAAATCAGCACCTATACCAATAGAATAAATCAAAGCACCACTTAAGATACCAAGAAGAAGAGAAGAAAAAACTTCTTTAGTTAAAAGAGCTAAAACAATAGCTAATACAGGGGGAACAACAGAAAGCCACCCAGCATAGTATGGATCCATAACTGCCTCTCACAATAGATTAATTTTACATAATTGTTATAAAAAAAGTAAAAATTTCTTACTCTAATTTATAACTAATAAAAATTCAGAGGAATTTTATACAAAATTGCTAAACTTGTATAGGATTTTTTTATTTAAATTAATTTTTATAGATATGTTCCTG
>JAHHTE010000194.1 GCA_020024815.1 Mailhella sp. | reverse complement strand
GTGTTTCTATTTGTTTTTTTCTAACATTTTTGTATATGTTGTATCCATAAGTGTTGCACCTAAAGGGGCAGTTATAAGTATAGCAATGACAGAAATAGACAAAACTAAATTACCACATGGTAATCCTAATGAAAGCGGTACAGATCCAATAGCCGCTTGTACCGTAGCTTTAGGCATATAAGAGAACATGCAGAAAACTCTTTCTTTTGTGTTTAGATTTGTGCCAATAGTGCAAATCCATACAGCTACACAACGGAAAATTAGCGCTATAAAAATAAGTAAAATAGCTATAAGACCCGTACTTGTGGCATATCTAATATCAACAGCAGCACCTACTAGTACAAATAAAATAATTTCTGCAGCTAACCATAGTTTGCCAAATTTAGCGGAAAGTCTGGAGGTAACTAGTTTCGGACTTTTTACTGCTATAGCACAAGACATACTCATTATTGAAAGAAGTCCTGAAAAAGCGACTTTCTCATTCAGAATATCTTCTAATGTTAGAAGTAGAAATGAGACCCCCAATATTATTATAACTTTTATACTGTTTCTTATGGTATGATTGTTATTATGTTTAAATTCAAAGAATTTATATATTGCAATGCCTACCAGAGAACCACCAATAATACCTGTTATTATTGAAATAGGAATATCAAAAAGGCCTGATGTGTTTAGTTTCCCATTTTCAGAAATTCCGAGAAATGTTGTAAACAATACAATTACAAAAATATCATCAAGAGAAGAGGCAGCCAAAATCATTTGAGGAATAGATTTTTCTGTTCCGTAATTCTTTTCTATAAGGTTTATCATTCTAGGAACTACAACAGCGGGAGAAACTGCAGCCAATACAGCACCAATAATAGCAGCATCGGATAGACTTATTTGGAAAAAGAGAGGTGCAAAAATCAAGTATGCTAGAATTTCCAAACTTGCTGGTAAAAAAGATAGTAGAATTGAGGGTCGTCCAACTTGTTTCAAGTCGTTCAAGTTTAATGATAGTCCGGCTTTTATAAGAATTATAACAAGTGCAAGCTTTCTTAAATCTGGAGAAATAGAAAGTATGGAGCTATCAAGAATATTTAATACGAAAGGGCCTAAAATGATACCAGTAAAAATCATACCAACAATTCTAGGCAGATGTATTTTTTCGCATATTGCTGCACAAATAAGTCCAAATAAAAAAATAAATGCGAGTGATGTTAACATAAAACCTCCTAAAATAAAAATGCTGATAACTTCCGTGTATAACACAGAAGTCATCAGCTTAATAGCGGTTCAGGTATAATACCAAGGGAGACATTCATTCCCAATAAAATTATTTTATAATTTTTATCAATAAAAGTCAATAAAATTATATAATCAATTTGTGATTTTTTCCATTTATTATAATGCCTTGACCATCCTCTAAACAAATTACATTATTTCCACTTTTCTTTTCATAAGTTTTTACCCTTTTTTCAAAGGCATCAATAGTATTTGTATACCTAGTTTTGTGTGGAAGATGTTCTATATTATTTGTTAGATTTAAGGCTGTTAAATCTTTTAATTTTACTCTTTTATTCATTCGGGGGATAAGTTCTTTTATAAGTATTAGATCTTTTTGCATTATAAGGCTTCCGGCTGAAACTCCAACAATTATTTTTTCATTAGCAGCTTTTTTTAAAATTTCTTCTGAATGAGTCTCCTTAATTTTTTGCATAAGATAAAAAACATTTCCACCACAAATATATATAACATCATATTCTAAAAGTTTTTCATTTGAATCAATTCCAAAATAAAAATAGTCACAAGTTAAACTATACGTGGATAGTTCACTTTTGGTTTCAGATAGCCATAAATCTATATTTTTATCTTTTTCCATTGCAGTTGGAACAATACAACATTTGTCTGCTTTATCTTTTATAGCTGTTTTAAATTCGTTTATAAGATTTAGACTTGTAAGACCATTTGATGTAAGAAAAATCATATTAAACTCCCAAAAGTTATAAGATACTTATTAAGTATTGTGTTTTTTATTATCATATTTTAATTTTATCATTTAACAATTAATGTTACAACATCTATTTACAATGGATAAAATAAATGGTAGAATTTCTTTAAAGAAAAAGAGGTAGAATATATGAATTTTGAAGAACAAAAGAAGGATTTTTTTGACCGTTTGGGCGAAAGCTGTTATATGGTTTTAGCTACATCTTATAAAGATTATCCAATGGCTAGCACCATGACATGCCTTGTTTTTGATGGTAAAATTTGGATGCAAACCGATAAAAAGTTTCCTAAATACGAGCAGATCGTTAAAAACAATCAAGTTGCTCTTTGTAAGCACGCAACTCAAATTGAAGGCACTGCAGAGTTTTGCGGACATCCACTAGATAAAGGAAATGAAAAGTTTGTAGAGCTTATTAAGAAGTATTATCCCGAAACATATAAAATGTATTCCAATATAAATAGCGAAGTAGTAATTAAGGTTACACCTAAAAAAGCTATTGATTGGCGGTATGAAAAAGGAGATAATAAAATTTTTAATTTCGATTTCGAAAATGAAAAATTAGATGTTCAAATTTATAATAACGGTAAATAAAAATAAAACTCCTTCCTAGTGAAGGGGCTTTATTTTTATCACTTATTTTTCACTTTTATGTTAGTAATCTGTTAATTGTTATATGATAATATATATGCATAAATGTAAAGAGGTGGTAATGTGAAAAAAAAGATTAAAATATCAATCATTTTTGTTATTGTTTTAACTTTGTGTTTTTCTATATTTTTAACAATAATATTAGAAAAGGTAAAAAAGCAAAAAAATGAAATTATATTTGCAGCCAATTTGAATATTCAAGACTATCTCAATGAAAATTATACTTTTGAAGATAGCGTAAATGGCATAGTGCGTGATTGTAAAAAAAATAGCATAAATACTGTAATTTTAAAATCAAAAATAGATGAAGAAACAATAAATTTAACTGAAGCAAAGTTAATAAAAAATATGCTAGAAAAATCTAAAATTTATATGTATATCTCAATAGATTGTGAAAATTTCAGTGAAGATAAAATTGCACAATTTGCATATAAAATTAAAGAAAACAAATCAGCAACAGGTATTATTTTAGATAATTTTAAACAAAGTGATGAGTTTTTACAGAAATTAAAAAAACAAATGAAAAAAGGTTTTTATGATTTAGAAATAATATTGCAAGTTGATAGTTCGGAGCAGATAAAAGATTTTAAAAGCGATATTTATATATGTGAAGATATTGATAGTATTGAATATATTCAGTTGAAGAAAAATGGACTAAAAGAGAAATTACTTTTAAATTATACGACTAAAAGCATAGAAAGTGACATATTTATGCTTGCTAATTTTTATCAATTTGATGGTGCTGTGGTGACAGATAATATAAAA
>JAHHTE010000193.1 GCA_020024815.1 Mailhella sp. | reverse complement strand
ATATTATTGTTTATATTTTTTCATAAAGAGAATAAATTTTTTGTATGTAAAAGTGTTTTGTATTAAAAAGTTTTGATGGGAAAGAAAAAGAATTTTTTCAAAAATTTTTTCTTAACGAAACAAGTTAGAACAACATGTTATCTTAAATATTTTATAATAAAAAATCCCTATTGTATTTTTACAAAGGGATTTTTTATTTGATTATTTATTATATTTTTATTTTTTATAATAGATAGCAATAGAATGTGTTTGAATAAAATAATAAGTTATTCTTTAGTATCAGCAGGAGTAATACCACGTTTTGATTGACGAATAAAATCAATGTAATGTGCTATTTCTGGTAAATGACCATATTCTGCTTCTAATTGAATCATAGCATCAGGACGAGGTATATCGCTATGCCATGTAAGTTTGAAAGCTTGTTTTATGGCAGAAATGAGTTCTTGATTTGCTTTCATTCTACGTAAACCTACAATATTGGGAGAATGAACAGAAGCTCTATTGCCAACAGCAAGCATAAATGGAGGTAAATCTTGGGTTAATCCTGATGCTCCTCCAATAAAAGAATGTGTGCCAACGCGAGTAAATTGATGTACAGCAGAAAGTCCACCTAAAATAGCAAAATCATCAACAATACAATGTCCTGCTAAGGTAGCATTATTAGACATAACAATATTATTGCCTAATTGGCAATCATGGGCAACATGGCAATATGCCATAATGAGATTGTTATCTCCTATTTTAGTAATAAATCCACCATCTTCAGTTCCTCTATGGAGTGTAGCAAATTCACGAATATTATTATTGTTACCTATAATAAGTTCGCTTTTTTCACCATGAAATTTTAAATCTTGAGGTTCGCCACCAACCATAGCATAGGAATGAATATGGTTATTTGATCCCATTGTTGTATATTGTTTTACAGAAGCAAAGGCATCAATTTTACAATTATCACCGATAATAACATCATCTTCAATATAGGCACAAGGACCGATAATAACATTATTCCCAATTTTTGCACTTGGTGCAATAAATGCACTTGGGTGTATTAAATTAGACATATTTTCCTCAATTAATTAACATTTTCAGCATTTGCAGAAGTAGCTGTTAGAGTTGCTTCAGCTACAAGTTGACCTTCTACATAAGCTTTTGCGTCCATTTTCCAAAGTTGCATTTTCTTTTGTAAGTTGGAACATTCAATAACAAGTTTATCACCAGGAACAACTGGACGGCGAAATTTAGCTTTTTCGATACCTGTAAAAAGATATACTTTTTTTTCTTTTTCAGTATCAATTCCAAGACTATGCACAACAAGAACTATACCTGTCTGTGCCATTGCTTCAATAATTAAAACACCTGGCATAACAGGAGCAGAAGGAAAGTGTCCTTGAAAGAAATTTTCATTAAATGTAACATTTTTATATGCAGAAACTTTTTCATTAGGTATAATTTCTGTAACTCTATCAATTAATAAAAAAGGATAGCGATGAGGTAAAAGTTTCATAATTTCTTGTATTTTTAATTCTTGCATAATGGTAGCCTTCCTAGTTTTTTTCTTCAAATTGCATAAGTTTTTTTTCTAAGGCAGAAACACGTTTAAATAAATCAGGAATTTTTGCAGAAAGAGAAGCATTTCTCATATAAGTACTATAATCCATAGTAGGTGATCCACTTACAACTTTATTGTCTTCAATATCTTTAATAACACCAGCTTGCGGACCAATAGTTACATTATTACCAATGTTTAAATGTCCAGAAATACCAACTTGTCCTGCTAATGTTGTTTTATTTCCGACTTTAGTTGAACCAGCAATACCAACTTGAGAAATAATAAAACATTCTTCACCAATTTGAACATTATGTCCAATTTGCACAAGGTTATCTATGCATGTGCTTTTTCGTATATGTGTTTTTGAAAGAGCTGCTCTATCAATAGTGGTATTTGCACCAATTTCAACATTATCTTCAATAAGAACATGTCCTATTTGAGGTATTTTTTGTATACCAAAATCAGTACGAACAAAGCCGTAACCCTCACCCCCTAGAACAACTCCGGGTTGTAAGTAACAATTATTGCCAAGTTCAGTATAAGACATTAATACGCAATTAGGGGTAAGTGTGCAGTTTTCTCCTATAAGGCAATTTTCTCCAATATATACCCCTGAAAATAAAGTACAATTATTACCTATTTTTGTATTTGCCCCAATGGTTACAAAAGGATAAATTGTGCAATTTTCGCCAATTACTGCACTTGGGTGTATGGAAGCAAATTCGCTAATTCCTTCAAAAAAACCTTCTTTTTCTTGAAAAAGACCCATACAACGAGCAAAAGCAAAATAAGGATTATCACAAAGAATAGCATTTTTTATGTTTTCTGCTTGATCTTCACGAATAATAAGTGCACCAGCATGTGTGCTAGAAATTTTATTAATATATTTAGGATTTGCTAAAAAACTTAATTCAGAATTTGTTGCTTCATCAAGAGTATTTAATCCTGTAATAGTGATATTTTCACCTTTATAGGAAAGACCAAGAAATTCTGCAATTTCAGCTAAAGTAAATTTTTTTTTCATAGTATAAATAAAAAAGCCTGCCTTCTAAAGAAAGCAGGCTCAAAAAGTTAGATTTTGAATTTAGAGCCTTTGGACTTCCAAAGTTTATTAACTTCGCTAATAAGACCTTCTTCAACATTAGCTGCTGATGTTGCGTATAAAACAACAGAAGCATCTAAAATAATATCATAGCCATTTGCTTTTGCATAATTAGCACAAGCATCGCCTAAGATTTCTAAAATTTGTTGATTTACTTTTTGTTCAACAGGAGCTGCTTTTTTGGTAAATTCAGCACGGCGTTTTTCAAGTTCGCGAGCTTCTTTTTCTAACTCTTGACCTTTTTGTTTGCGAGCAGATTCAGAAAGAGCAGCAGCTTGTTTTTGGAATTCTTGAGCTTTCTTTTGGAATGCTTTTACTTCTTTTTCTAATTTAGCTTTATCTTTACCAAATTTAGAGTCTAAAAACTTTTCTTTAGCTTTATTTAATTCGCTTTTTGCTGCAACTTGCATAAGTGGGGCAATAGCTACTTTTGAAGAATCAGCAGCATTTGCTACGCTTGTTGCACTTACAGTACCAAAAATAAGTGCTAAAGATAAAATAAGAGAACGAAACATAGAAATCTCCTCATTAAATTTTGTATAGCTTACGCTTATTTGAAATAATTGCAAGGTTTGCTTTTATTGATTTAAATTAAAGGTTTATTTTTAAAGTGTGTTTTCTAATTAATTTAATTTTTTCTTTGTGGGTAATATTGTCTTTATTCGTAATTTTCTTTAAATTCTAATTAATTAGGTAAATAGAATATTGGTAAAAATCTTTTTTTTAATATTTATTTTTGTATATTGATTATAACTATTTTATATTCATAACAAAAAAAGAAGTGTAATAATTATTAAT
>JAHHTE010000192.1 GCA_020024815.1 Mailhella sp. | reverse complement strand
CATAAATACAGCGAACTTTTCTTGTATTACTTATTTCACGTAATATTTGTTTTTGATTACACTTATCATTCTTGTTTGGACAACGATCCATAAAAGCACAAGTAAATCTTTCTTCACTTGGTTTTGGTACTGTACCAGCTATCACATTTAATCTTTTAGGATTTTGTGTTAAATGTGGTAAACAAGAAAGTAAAGCTTTAGAATAAGGGTGCTTAGGTTCTTGAAAAAAATCTTTTGCTTGAGCTATTTCCACCAACTCCCCTGCATACATTACTCCAACAACATCAGCAATTTCACTTACTACACCTAAATCATGAGTAATAAATAGCATTGCCATATTATTTTGTTTTACTAATGTTTTTAGCAATAACAAAATTTGTCCTTGAATGGTAACATCTAATGCTGTTGTTGGTTCATCAGCGATTAATAATTGAGGAGAGCAAGCAAGAGCCATAGCTATCATAACTCGTTGTCGCATTCCTCCTGAAAGTTGATATGGATAATCTTTTATATGTTCACTTGAAATACCCACTTGTTCAAATAATTGTTTACATTTTTCTATTGCTTGTTTTTTTGATAATTTTAAATGATATTGCAAAACTTCAATAACTTGATCCCCTACACGAAAAACAGGATTTAAACTTGTCATTGGTTCTTGAAATATCATTGCAATTTCTTTTCCACGAATAGAATACAAATCTTTATCTTGAGCTTCTGCTATATTCTTATCTAAAAATTGAAATGTTTTTGCGTTAAAAGTTGCTTGCTCTGGCAAAAGTTTTAATAAAGAAAGAGCTGTCATACTTTTTCCACTACCTGATTCGCCCACTAAACAAAATATTTTACCTTTTTCTAAAGTAAAACTTACATCATGAACAACATAATTTTTACCAAATAAAATAGAAAGTTCTTCAATAGTATATAGTATAGTATTCATCATATTATAGGTAAGCGTATGCTAATAATTGTTTGATCGTTTTCACGATGAGCAGTAATTATACCTTGATGGTCTGTAATAACAGAATGTACAATTGCTAACCCTAATCCTGTTCCTGTTGGTTTTTTAGAAAAATATGGTTCAAAAATACGAGCTACCTCTTCTTCATCTAGACCTTTTCCATTATCTGTAATATCAATATTAACTAATGGTTCTTCCACTCCAACAAGATACGCATGTATAATTACTTTTCCCTCATAATCTTGTAATTGACTTGATCCAATAGCTTCAGCTGCATTTTGTAAGATATTATAAATTGCTCTATGCATTGATTTTTTATCAAGCATAATTTCAGGTAAATTCTCATCTACTTGTAAAATCCATTGTATTTTTGAATGACTTACTTTAAAAACATCTAATAAATCAACAAGTAACGGAATAATATTTTCTTTTTTCAAATCAATATTAGGCATAACAGAAAAACTTGAAAAATCTGCAACCATTGATTGTATTCTATTAACTTCTTTTATAATTAACGAAGTACATTGGTTAAAAACAGGGTCATCAATTTTTGTTGCAAATTTTCTTTCCATTCTTTCCACAGATAATTTTATTGGTGTAAGTGGATTTTTAATTTCATGAGCAATACGTTTTGCAACCTCTTTCCAAGCTGCAAGCCTTTGTTCTTGTGATAATTCTGTAATATCTTCAAGCACAATAACAAGATTACCATGCAAAGTATTTTCTTCTTCATTATAAATAACATAGCCAGAATTATTTACAGATTCCTTTCCATCATGAATAAAAGTACATAAAGGAACAACTTGCATATATACTTTTAAATACTGCCCCTTACGAATAACTTCTACTTCTTTTGCCCATGTTTTATGTGGATTGGTTGTAATACCTTCATACATTTCATCTATGATATTACTATATTTTACACCTAATACAGCTCTTGCAGATAAACCTAAAATACTTTCTGAACGCATTTGTAAAATATCACATGCAGCCTTATTCATGGTCATTAAAACACCATGCTTATTTAATGTAATAACACCTGTTGTAATATGTTCAAGAACAGCTTCAATATATTGATTTCGCTCTGTTAAATTTTCATTTTTAGATTCAATAAGTCTATTAAGCATTTTTAACTTTTCTTGACTTATATATAATTCTTTTACCATTTCATTAAAAGAATCTACCAGATTTCCAAGTTCGTCTTTTCCTTTATCTTCTACTTGTGCTGCCAAATCCCCTTCTGCTATTTTCTTAGTCCCTTTAGATAAAGCTAAAATAGGTTGAATCAATTCCCTTGATAACCTAAAAGCTAACCAAACAGATGCAAATAAAACAATTAAACTCAATAATCCCAAAATTAAAGAAAAGGAAAATTTTAATGGTTGTTTTAAATTCTTTAAAGCTTGATATTCTTCAAAACCATCAGAAATTTTTTCTAATTGATTTAATACACCTTTTCCAATTACTTCAGCACTAATAATATAATAATCTTTTTTATATGATAAAGGAACAGCAATAAGAACAAAATCACCTTTATTATCACCCCATAGAAGTGATTCATATCCATTTTTTTCTGCATTAGCAAAATTAATTGAAAGCGAAGCTTTTTCCCAAACAGGTATAAAATTCTTATCTATTTCCCATTTATCATAAGAAATTTCATTTTCAGGTGTTACAAAAACTATTCCTAATAAAAGCAAATTATTTTCTTTTTTATTGTGATCTATCATTTTATGCCATTCATCAAGATCACTATTAGATAAATGTTCACTTAATAATTCTGCATTTGCTTTTAGACGTAATGTTGTTGCTTCATAAAAACTTTGTCCAACATTTAAAGCAGCTTGCATGGAATTTTCAACTTGCGTTGTAAACCAATAATTTACACTTGTAGTTAAAATTTTATTTGTTACTAAAAACATTAAAAGAATTGGTAAAAATGTTACAGAAATAAAAGATAAAACAAGCCTTGTACGTAATCTTGCCCCAAAAACTTTTCGCTTACGCTCTAAAATTAAACGAATAACATTTCTTGCAACAAGAAATAAAACCACAAGCATTAATATTGCATTAATATTTATTAAAACAAAAAAGACCCAAGAATCAGCACCAAAAGTATTTAACTGACCCCAAGTAACTAAAATAACAACACATAAAATTAATATAATAAAAAAAAGTTCAAGTAACCTTTTCTTTTTTGCATTTCCCACTCTTGCATTAAATTCATCAGAAAGAGAAACCTTTTCAAGAAAAGTATTATCTAAACTTTGTTTTTCTTCTTGTTCTTGTATAACTACATTTTTTTTATGTATTCCAAACATAGTAGCCTATTGAAATTTAAAATCATAAACTATATCTAATGGTTGAATTATTTCATCTGAATTAAAAAATAAATTATTTTTTACATAAGGCTGATTAGTACTATAAATTAATTGAACTTTTGTTACTACTTTATATTCTTTTCCTTTTTCTAATTTTGTAGGAATTGAAATAGCAATATGTTTTATTATCACATC
>JAHHTE010000191.1 GCA_020024815.1 Mailhella sp. | reverse complement strand
TAATGAAATTTCTAATGATTGCTTAAAAATAATAGCAAATAGTTTTAATTCTCTAGGAGATACGACAATAAATGACACAACAATAAGCCATATTCTTATTCAAGGAAATCTAAAAATGAAACAAATTTCCCTTTTTCTTGCAGGTGCAGGAAGTGGAATTGTTTTGTCAGCATCATTTTTTAATATTGTTACAGTTGGCAGTATAGCACTAGCTTTATTAGGTGATCCTATTAGTCTTTCTGGTTTAGTAATAACAGGACTTGGAGCATTGACTCTTCATTTTAAAGGTAATTTACAAAAACATAAACAAAATATTTTAACGCAAAAAAATAAAAAAATAAAACAATGGGCAAATACAATTAAAAATACTCTTGAAGAAATATTATTAGAAAAACAAAATGAACTCATATTACAATATAAAGAAGTAATAACAAAAAGCTTTGTTCCTTCTTTTGAGCTTTTAATGCATGAATGTATTCATATTCATTGGTATACAGAATTTATGCAAGAATTACAAAATAATTCCAATGAAAAAGAAGAACATACAAAAGCAAAATTACAAAATGCTCTACTTATGTTAGAAACATACAAAGAACTTTATCATTAATTATAGTTACTATGAAATCCATTGCAGAATATATTAACGCTTTTTTAAATAATAAAACCATGAAACAACAACTTGTGCATCATAAAATCTATGAAGCTCAAGAACCTTGTTTTGCTATGCCTTTACATGAGCTTTCACCTTTAATCCAAAAAGCTCTTTTAAAACGTGGTATTACAAAACTATATAGCCACCAAGCAAAAGCAATCAATACTATTAGACAAGGAAAAAATCTTGTTATCACCTCCCCTACTGCAAGTGGAAAAAGCCTTGTTTATACTATTCCAATTCTTGAAAAATATTTACAAGATCCAAGTTCTCATGCTCTATATCTTTTTCCGTTAAAAGCTCTTGCACGTGATCAATATACAATATTAATGGAATATATAGCTTGTTTTCCAAAAGAATTACAACCAAGTGTAGCTATCTATGATGGCGATAATACTCCTTATGAACGCCAAAAAATTAGAAAAAATATTCCTAATATTATTATTACTAACCCTGATATGTTACATTTAAGTATTTTACCTCATCATAAAACATGGGCTAATTTTTTTGCAAATTTATCCTTTATTGTACTTGATGAAGCACATACATATCGTGGAGTATTTGGCTCACACATGGCACAAGTTTTTCGCCGTATTCAAAGAATATGTTATAATTATCATACCCAACCACAACATATTTTATGCACAGCAACCATAGGAAATCCTAAAGAATTATCTGAAAATTTACTTGGCACAAAAAACATTGAACAAATTACAGAATCAGGAGCTCCACAAGGGAAAAAACATATTCTTATGCTGAATCCTGATGATGCCCCATCAACATTAACTATTGATCTTATTAAAGCTGCATTAAAAAGGCAATTACGAACCATTGTTTATTGTCGTTCACGAAAAATGACAGAATTAATTAGTCTTTGGGCAACTAATAGTGCCAATATCTATAAAAATAAAATCAGTGCATACAGATCTGGTTTTTTACCTGAAGAACGCCGACAAATAGAAGAAAATATGGCAAATGGCAATTTGCTTTGCGTTGTATCTACCAGTGCATTAGAATTAGGCATTGATATTGGTAATTTAGATTTATGTATACTTGTTGGTTATCCTGGAACAATTATGTCAACCTTACAACGTAGTGGACGAGTTGGCAGAAAAGGTCAAGAATCAGCAATTTTTCTTATAGCTGGAGAAGATGCCCTAGACCAATATTTTATGCAAAATCCACAAGAATTTTTTAATAGACCATCAGAAAGTGCTATTATAAGCCCATATAATCCCTACATATTACAAAAACATTTAGAATGTGCAGCAGCAGAACTTACACTTGAAAAACAAGAAATATGGTTACAAGAAAGCGAAGTTCAAGAACAAGTCCATGAACTTTGTATGCAAGGTTTATTATTGCAAAATGCACATGGTGATCAATATCATGCAGCAAGAAAACGCCCACATCTAACAATAGACTTACGAGGAACAGGTTCTACATTTAATATTATTGAACGTATTGCCATTCAACCAAAAAACTTTTGGCTTAATACGTTAAGTGATGAAAGCCCAGTAATAGAACAATCAAATAAAACAGCATTAGTTAATATATCAAGCAAAAACCAAATTATAGGAACAGTTGATATACGCCAAGCTTATACAGAAACCCACGAAGGAGCAATTTATCTTCATCGTGGACAACAATATCTTGTTGACACTTTAGATTTTGCAACAAAAAGTATTTATGTTCATAAAGAGAATGTTACATGGCATACAAGAGTTCGCACCAACAAAAATACGGAAATTTTAGAAGAATATGCACAAACAAAAGTTTTTGGAATTCAAGTAGGTTTTGGTAAATTAAAAGTTACTGAAAATATTACAGGTTATGAACGTAGACAAAATAATAACTTAAAATTACTTAGTATTGAAGAATTAAACTACCCACCACTAACTTTTGATACAGAAGGATTATGGTTTATTATTCCTGAATATTGCATACAATTATTAGAAAAAAATTTTTTTCATTTTATGGGTGCTATTCATGCCTTTGAACATATTACAATAGGACTTATGCCTCTTATTGTTATGGCTGATAGAAATGATATAGGGGGAATTTCTATTCCTTATTTTGACGCACTCAAAAGCCCTGCTGTCTTTATTTATGATGGCTGTGCTGGAGGAGCTGGACTCTGTAAAGAAGCTTTTCAACAACTTGAAACATTACTAAAAGCAGTCTTAAAACGATTATCAGATTGCACATGTGAACTAGGTTGTCCTTCTTGTGTTATTTCCCCTAAATGTGGTTCAGGTAATAGACCTATTGATAAAGATGGTGCTAAATTATTAGTAAAAACATTTATTGAAAACACTGTTTACCCTGACGAAATTCCACAAATTTATACCCAATTAAAAAAGGAAACTACTATGAATATAAATAATTATCAAAAAATTATGGTTCTTGACGTTGAAACACGTTATAGTGCCGATGAGGTCGGAGGTTGGAATAATGCTGATAAAATGGGAGTAAGTATAGCTGTTTTATTTGACGGTGAAAACTATCAATCTTTTACTCAAGACGAACTCCCAACAATGTTTGAATTAATGAAACAAGCTGATATTATTATAGGATTTAATACATTAAATTTTGATTACAAAGTATTACAACCTTTTTGCTCCTATGATTTATGGTCCTTACCAAGCCTTGACTTATTATACGAAATAAAAAAACGCTTAAATTACCGTGTAAGTCTTGATAATCTTGCTAGCTCTACATTTAATACAAATAAAAGTGCAAATGGTTTATTAGCCCTTAAATGGTGGAAAGAAGGAAATATAAATGATATTATCAAATATTGTCAAAAAGATGTTGAAATTACAAAACAACTTTTTGAATTTGGTAAAGAAAATAACTATGTTTTATTTACAAATAAAGCAGGACAAAAAGTTCGTATTCCAG
>JAHHTE010000190.1 GCA_020024815.1 Mailhella sp. | reverse complement strand
TTGAGGGGAGAGTTTGAGAGGGGAACTTTTTCAAAAGTTCTCCTCTCAAAAAAATATAAACATAAAAACCATTACACTAAATCCATAAGAGCATAAGTAAGTTGTGCTGAAATAAAATCGGATAAAACGCTGTCTTCACGTGGTGCAAGTTCTACCACATCAAAACCAATAAGTTTTCTATTTTTTACAGCTTGTTTTGCAAGATTAAGAGATTGATACCAAGTAAGACCTCCTGCTACTGGTGTTCCTGTATCTGGAATAATACTCGGATCTAATCCATCAACATCAAAGGTAATAAAAATATTTTTTGGAAAATCTTGGGGTATTAAATTTTCTGGTATTGGGTTTTGACATAAATATTCTGCGTCCCAACTTGTAACATTATACTTTTTTCTAGCTTCATATTCTTCATAACAAAAAGCTCTATTTCCAAGTTGCACAAGAGGAAGTCCTAAATCATCAACAGCTCGCCGCATAACACTAGCATGACTCCATTTGCTACCTAAATATTCATTTCGCAAGTCAGCATGAGCATCAAATTGCACAAGTCCAAAAATACCATATTTTTCTTTTAATGCTTTTAAAGCTCCATAAGTAATACTATGTTCACCACCTAAAAGAACAGGAATTTTATTTAATGATAAAACTTTTTGGGTTGCTTCATAAATTCTTTGCATAACAGTTTCTGGTTCTGCATTACAATCAACAGGAAGATGGGTAAAAATACCTTGTTCTCCTGGTAGGGAATGTCCATTAAAAAGTTCTAATTGATCAGATGCATCTAAAATTCTTTCAGGCCCTTTTGCTGTCCCTCCTCCATAACTAACACTTTCTTCATAGGGAACTGGAATAATATGAAATAAACAATCTTCTGGTTTACGAGGTTCAACTTCAGAATCTAAAAAACGATTATGATATTCTTGCATGATAGTATCCTATAAATTTTTTAATTCAGTTAAAACTTTTTGACTAATTTTTTGGCAAGTTTCATCTTCTTCTTTTTGTGTTTCAATAATTTGAATAATTTTATCTTTATATTCTGGCATACTTTTAGCAAAAATTTCAACAGCTTCATAACAGGTTTGACGAAGGGGAGCATGATCACAGTAGTTACTATCACCTTCTTTATCATTAATATATGAGATTAAAACATTACCATAAATTTTGGTAAGTCCTGCACTGTGTGCTAACGTTTGTGCAAATGCTTTAGGTATTCCCCAACCGATATTCCCTGATTCTTCATTCATGTGCCACATGAAACGGCGTACACAAATTTGAGCTTGTTCTTTATTTTTTTCAAATAAATTTGCAATACTTTTTCCTAATGAAAAACAAGCCTTATCAGAAATATTTGCCTCTTGAGGAAGACAAGCAAATAATGCATTGATAACTTCCATTTCTGGAACATTCATAAGAGTATCGGGAAGAAATTTTTCTTCTGTTACATTATTATGTAAAAACCATTCACGGATTAATTTTTTATTATTTCTAAAAGTAGACATAGAGTATCCTTTATTTTTGTTGAAAATATAATAGTAATAATTCCTAAATAGTCAAGTTTTTAAGTACTTCTTTCAAAAGTAAAAGAAAAGTAGCATAAAAACTATTTTTAATATATATAAAAAAGTATATACTAAAATATAACTTGTGAATATAATTTTTTTATAAAATATATTTTTGCACAAGGTTATTAATTGCTTTTATTAAGTATTATGGTTATACTTAATAATTATTAATGTTAATTTAGATAAATTTAAGGATTTTTTATTAAAAACATAAAATTTTGCTTGACATTATTGCAAAAGCAAGTGAAAAGACTGTGTTGTATTTTTAGAAAAAATAATAAATTAATAACATTCTGTATTTACAAGTAACGTATGGAGGTCATAATGAGTACACCTAATAAAAACTTAGAAGGTGCTGTAAAAACTGATAATGGTGTTGAACTTAACGGTATAGTTTTACAACCAATTACTAAACAATGCAATGGCTGTGACCGTGTTCGTACCTTTGAAGGTCAAGAATTCTGCAGTAGTTACCCTGTTCCTTCTAAGAAGTGGACTCTTGGAAGATGTAACTTTGCTACACACGTAAAAGTTGAAGTTGCTGCAAAAGCAAAAGTTAACCCACTTAAAGCTTCTAAACGTGCTGCAAAAGGTCGTTAATAGACAAATTATTTCAAATGCCCTCTTTTTGAGGGCTTTTTTTTTGTTTAATATTGCAAATTATATAATTTCCTTTTATAGCTATTTATAGCTATATAAAAGCAATAAGGAAAATTTATGAAAAATACGTTACTTGAAAAACTTATACATAAACGAGATGAAGTTATTTTTTTTCAGACAGAACTTACAAAACGTCCTGCCATAGGTCCGACTGAAGGTGGCATTGGGGAGTTCGAAAAAGCAAAATGGATTGAAGAAACTGTTCGCTCATGGGGTGTTACAGATATTCAACATTTTGATCTTATTGATGAACGTGTTCCAAGTAAAGTGCGACCTAATTTAGTTATTCGTCATAAAGGGAAATCTGAAAAAACATTATGGATAATAGGTCATTTAGATGTAGTTCCTCCAGGAGAAATAAGTTTATGGAACACTAATCCTTTTGAGGCATGTCTTGATGATTTTGATCCAGATATAATTAGAGGGCGAGGAGTTGAAGATAATCAACAAGCAATAGTTACAGGACTTTTGATATTGCAAGAGCTTGTAAAAAATTCTATAACTCCTGATTTATCCTTTGCCCTATTACTAGTTGCTGATGAAGAAACAAGAAATACGTATGGTATTAATTATGTAATGGATAATAATCCACAACTTATTAAAAAAAGTGATTTAGTTCTTGTACCTGATTTTGGAACAGAAGAAGGAAACTTGATTGAGATAGCAGAAAAGGGTGTTTTATGGCTTGCTGTTGAAATTGAAGGTAAGCAATGTCATGGCTCAACTCCTGATGAAGGAAAAAATGCTCTTATTGCTGCTAGTGATATGATTTTACAAATACAAGATGTAGAACAAACTTTTACTATAAGAAATAATCTTTTTTCTCCTAATAGAACAACAATTACTCCAACAAGACATGAAGAAAATGTACCTAATATTAATACAATATCAGGAAAAGAACGTTTTTATATAGATTGTCGAGTATTGCCTGATTATAAGACTGATGAAGTTGTTGATAAAATTACTGAACTAGGTAAGAAAATAGCAGAAAAATATGCAGTAAAAGTTTCTGTTTCAATTAATAATCTTGAAGAAAGTTCTCCTTATACTGATGAAAATGCTGAAGTTGTTTTAAAACTAAAAAAAGCCATTAAAAATATTTATCATCGTGATTGTATTTGTGGGGGCGTTGGTGGTGCTACTGTTGGTTGTAAAATTAGAAGTTTAGGAATTCCTGTTGCTGTATGGTCTAGTGCTATTCCTAATTATCATCAACCAAATGAAGGTTCAAAAATTTCACATGCAATTAATGATGCAAGAGTTTTTGCACAACTTTTATTTGAAGAATAATAATTTATTTTTAAAGTAATTTTATTTTTGAGAGGAGAACTTTTGAAAAAGTTCCCCTCTCAAACTC
>JAHHTE010000019.1 GCA_020024815.1 Mailhella sp. | reverse complement strand
ATTAAAAATTTTGTAACAAATTCAAAACTTTTACCAATTTGCAAATTTTGTATAAGATTTTTTAATGTTTCACGATCTTGATCGCAAACTAAATTCAATAAATTATTTTGATAAACACTTTTTAATTCATCTTGAGAAAAATTAAACTTTTTATAAAAAAAATCAGTAGCTTCATGTACTGTCATTGTTTCATAATCACAACGAACAATGCCTGCTTGCATACCTGAATATAAAGATTGTAAACGTGGAGAAATTTCTGAAAATAACAATTCTTTATACTGCAATTTTTCTTCATAACAAAAATTTATATGACAAATTTTATATTCTTCTCCAACTCTTTTCCATATAACATTAATTGTTAAAAAATAGTTTTCTGAAAAATAATATGTTAAAAAAACAGAACAAACATCTTGAGTTAGAAAAGAATATGATGCATTAATAAATTGTAATGATTTTGAAATAGATAAAAAAGAATTTTTTAAAAATATAAGTACATCATATATATTTTTTTCTTCTGAAAATAATTCTTTATTATTTAAGATTATTGCTATATCATCTACACACAAATTTATGGCATTATCTAATGATTTTTCACTAAATAATAATGTAATAAATTCCTTTGAAAAATTTAAGCATTTTACACCATAATTTTGCATAGATAAACTCCCTTTCTAGTTATATAACTATTTTAAATAATTTAATCAATAACTATTTTTATTCTTATATGATTATTAGTGTTAGCCGTAGAACAGATATTCCTGCCTTTTATAGTGATTGGTTTTTCCAAAGATTACAACAAGGATTTTGCTATGTTCCAAATCCTAGAAACCCATTACAAATTGCTAAAATTCCACTTAATCAAGAATTTACCGATGCTTTTGTTTTTTGGACAAAAAATCCTTATCCTATGTTAAAAAAACTTCCTTTGCTTAAAAATTTTCCTTATTATTTTCAGTATACAATAACATCATATACCCATGATATTGAAAAAAATTTACCTAGAAAACGTTATCTTGTTGATACTTTTAAAAAACTATCTGAACTTATTGGAAAACATAGAATTATTTGGCGTTATGATCCAATATTACTAAATGAACAGTATACAATAGATTACCATATTAAATACTTTGAAATTTTATGTAAAAACCTTGCACCCTACACAACAAAAGTAATTGTGAGTTTTTTAAGTTTATATAGAAAAAACAAATGTCGCTGTGATAAAGTAAAAGCTTATTCTCCACAAATAGAAGAACAATATATTCTTATCAAAGCACTACAAGCTATTTGCTTTGCATATAATATACGTTTAGAATTTTGTGCTGGTGAATCTATTAATATTAATGATATTCCTATTAATCCAGCTT
This sequence comes from Mailhella sp., assembly GCA_020024815.1. Lineage (GTDB taxonomy): Bacteria > Desulfobacterota > Desulfovibrionia > Desulfovibrionales > Desulfovibrionaceae > Taurinivorans. Next base: position 18,314 of record JAHHTE010000019.1, on the reverse strand, counting down.
GTTGTATTGATATAAAACTTATTAATACTATGCGAACAACACCAATAATTGCTGAAAAAGATAAAGGACAAAGAGAGGGGTGTGGTTGTGTAAAAAGTTTTGATATTGGTATGTATAATAGTTGTTTTAATGGTTGTATATACTGTTATGCTGCTTTTAAAGATGAATATCTTGAACAAAATAAAAACAAACATAATCCTAATAGTCCATTATTATTAGGAAATATTCCACCAAAAGCACTAATAACAGAAAAAAATATTAACACTCTTTTTGATAACCAATTATCCTTATTATAAAATAATATCTCTTTTATACACAAAAAAGTTTTTGGTTTAAAAAGTTTTGAAGAGAGAGCTTGAGAGGGAAACTTTTTTAAAAGTTCCCCTCTCAAAAAAATTATAAAAAAATTAACAAATACTTTTAACTCAAAAGAAATTTTTCTAAATCTTTTACTGTATCTATTACAAAATCAGTTTTATATTCTGCAAACTCTTCTCTAGTTCCATAACCATATAAAACAGAAGCTACTTGCAAATTATTATCTCTTGCACCAATAATATCATGCTTTCTATCACCAACCATAATTACAGAATTATCAACTTTTGTATTAGTTTGCTCTAAAGCAAAAGCAATTACTTCTGATTTTGTACTTCGTGATCCATCAAGTTCACTTCCAGAAATAAAATCAAAATATTGTACTAAAGAAAAATGTTCCAAAATATCACGAGCATAAGAACGTACTTTACAAGTTGCTAAGCAAATTTTTTTATCTGCTTTTTTTAAATTTTCTAACATTTCTTTAAAACCAGCATAAATTGTTAAATCAAAAATACCATTTTCTTTAACATAATATTCTCTATATTTTTCAATAGCAATTTGTGCATCTTTTTCATTAAGCCCATATCCCATAAATGAATCTTTTAATGGAGGCCCAATAAATGTAGTTAAAGAATCTAAAGAAGGATAAGAAACCTTTAAAAAATCAAGTGCATAAGCAACTGATTTTGTAATACCACTTTTAGGGTCAGTTATAGTACCATCTAAATCAAGAAGAATTGTTGAAAATTTTGCCATAATATTTCCTTCTGTATTCATTTTCAATATTTTGAATTTTATATACTTTTTTTCTGTCTTTGACAATAAAACAAAATCAAAAAACTAGACTTAAAAATCAAAAAAGCATATTTTTTTTCTATGCAAAAACATAAATATTATAACATACTTTTTTTATTAGTTTTATCGTTAATTCTTTTTTCTTGTGCTACAAAACCACAAAACTATACGCACAATCAAAACTCATTACCAAGAGCTGATGCACGCTATATTGGTTGGCTAGAAAAAGAATCTATTTTTCGTAAAATTCCTGAAAAAATTCGTATTGTGTCAGGTACTAATTTTGCGTGGAAATTTTCTACCATGCCCCATAAAAAAAATACTATTTTACAAATTAGCCCTGTATGGTTAGCTATTAATCCACAAAACTACCAAATACAAAAAACAAATTTACTTGAACAAATTCAAACTAATGCCACATTTTTAACCCAAGCTCAAATAAAGGCTCTCTATATATACCCAAACAAAAGTGAAAGTTTTGAAAGTTTATATGATTTTAAACTACATTCAACAAAGCAAAATTATAGCCCTATATCTCTTGAAATTACAAAAGAATTAGGAACAAAAGAACAATATTTACAACTTTATCAAAAAGGACTTTTTCTTACAGGAAACATTTTACCCACAAGTCTTGGCGTAGGATCTGACTTTTTATTAGCTTTACATGGTGTACGTGAATATCCTGGTCTTTTTATGATGCAAGAAATTCCCCATGAACTTTGGAAATTTTTACCAAATAAAAAAACTTCACAAACATTTTCCCCTGAAATTGCTTCAAAAGAAAACCTTGCTATGCTTATAAAGCATGAAATTATTCCAGAAAAATTTTACCGAGATTTATTACCTTCTTTAGCTTCAAGTGGATTTGCAATTAGTAATGAAATAACAGGATATGATGGCGTTACAAGACGCTGGATATATCGTTATATACATAATCCTTATACAGCTGTTCTTAATTTCTATGATCCTAGTATGAATACTCAACGTATGCTTTCAGCAAGCATAATCGAGGAAATTGGTATATTACAACAAGGACTTGCTTCTTTTTCTATTGAAGATATTTTGGGACAAGAAAGTATACCTCAAAACAATGCACAATATAATAAATATGATACTGCTCTTTTTATTAGTAAATTTATCAATAAATCAATTCATGGATATGGTGCATGGAGCTTTTGTCGAGATTTACTCCCTCAAGAATTACTTGCTCCTATGCAAAAAAATGGAACAGATTTTGTTGCAGATAGCCTTTTTATGCCAGCTTTAGAAAAAGCTCTTCTTACAGAAAATAAGCAAAGTCTTGAACAAGCATTTAAATTTTTCAAACAAAAAAAATTAAATGAACAAGCTCTATGGCATGGTTCACAAAATTTATTTGTTTCTCATGCTCCTTTTAAATTTTCTTCAAGCGTAAATTTTAGCTTAGCACTGGCGAAAATTGATGATAATGATTTAACTAAAATTAATAAAATTAATGAAAATCCTTTATTTAAAGAAAAAAATAATCCTCTATATGCAAAACTACAAAAAGCACAAAACATTCAATATGTTTTTCATGCTTTTCAAAGTTTATTACCTGGTTTTCCAATGCTCACAGCAAAAGAACTGCTTGGTATAACAAATTCTGATGAAAATATTAAAACCATACTATTTTCAACGCATTCTAAAAATGCACTTAATCCTCCATTTATCCAACAGCTAAAAAATAAAACAAGTCTTTTATCAAGACTTCAATATATTTGGAAAATTCGTGAAAAACATCAATTAGCTCAAGCTCAATTACTTGATTCTTTGTATAGTTCCAATAAAAAAATCTTTGCATTTTCTTTTCTCACTACTCAAAAGAAAAAAGGAATAATTGCTATAAACCTTAGTAATTCCAAACAAAAAACATTATTAAGAATAAGAGAAAATCGCAAAATGAAAACAAGTGCAATACAAATTAAACCTTATGAAATCTACTTTAAAATTTATGAATAACTAAGATAAATATTTACATTTTTTCCTATTTCTATTACATAAAAGAAAACTAATTCATATAATGGATATATTATGAGTAATACACAAGACAATAACGATACACTACATTTTAATACTAATCATAATCCAATGGAAAAAAAAGATAATCAAGCAAATTCCTTATCTTCTGATACTCCAAATTTATCTGAAAATACACAAACTCCCCCTACGGAATATAATAACAATATAGAAAATCAAGTAAATTCTTCTACTCAAGAAACTATTCCAAACCATGAAATAGAAAAAAAAGATGATGAAGTAACAGATTTAGAAGAACCTATCCTAACACCTGATCCTGAATATATTGTTGCTCCTAATAATCTTACAGATAATAGCACAGATAATAACACTGTAAATTCTTCACTTTCACAAGAAGAAACAGAAAATATTGTGGATACTCCAACTCAAGAAAATATTGAAAATAATGACCCTCATCTTTCTTCTATTGCACAAGAAGTTATCCAAGAACAAAACAATACACAATCAGCAATAAATCAAACCAATACTCCCCCCACAAAAGAAACAAAACAAAGTTCTGAAGTTGCAACTCAAGAAACAGTCTTTTTTGCAGATAAACTCTTTAATATTTTTTCTAAAATTGGACTTCCTGTACTTCTTCTTTTAACAGTTCTTTTATGTGGGCAACAAATTCTTTTTCCACGTGATTTTTGGTTTGCAGAAGAAGTTCGTTTTGCTGATATTTATATGAATTTATTTTCAAGCAACAACTTCCTTATGCTCACACTAAATGGACAACCATACGCAGAAACAGGACCTTTATTTTATTTCCTTGTTCGCTTTATTGATCTAATGCCCACAATAAATATGCCATTAGCACTTTTTATTACTAATCTTCTTTGTTCTTTATTTTTTGTTGCTAGCACATGGCTTTTTGCTCGTGGTTTAGGTCTTTCGAAAAAAATTGCTTTTAGTGCGGGGCTTATTCTTCTTTCTTGTCTTTTTCTTGCAAGCCAAACATATTACATAAATACATATATTCTTTTTGCAAGTTTTTTAAATCTTAGTTATCTTTGTTTTTATAGAGCGTGGAAAAAAGAAAGTGCTCCTATCTGGCTTATTTTTGCGTTCCTTTTTCTTGCACTAGCTAGTTTAAGCCAACTTCTACTTATATTTGTTCTTCCTTTTATTGCCTCTCTCCTTTTCTTTATTTGGACAAATAAATTTAAAAGAATTAATAGTGCTGATGGTATTCTTGGTTTTCTTCTTGCTATTCTCCTCTTTTTTGCATGGTTTGGCTACATTTATATGCAAGGAAAAGCACAATATATTAGCCTTATTTTAAATCAACAAATTCTCCAACTTTTCGCTTTACCTAATTTTAATACTATAAGCTCTTACTATTGGCTTTTGGCTATTCCTTTACTCTTTTTACCGTTTACTTTTGCATTCATTTTTGCAGACTGGATCAATTGGTTTAAAAATGCTGGAAAAGCTATAAAAAATCGCCAACAAGAAAATGCAACTGCATGGCTTTTTATTCTTTTTATTTGTCATTTAGCTTTGTTTATTTATTTTAGTCAACATATTGCTTTAGCAATTCCAATGTTCACTGTTTTAGCTATATTAGTAGCAAAAATCATAATGAATTTTAGTCCATTAAGACACACTCTTTTCTTTAGCTTAACAGGAATTTTTACTCTTTTAATTGGATTTCTTTGCATTGTAAGTGAATTTCAAACCTATATCTTTAAATCAATTCCAATGATGCAAGACTTTCTTACAAAAGTACCTTTTGTTTTATTTGAAGCAAATGCTCATAGCCTTTATGGTTTTGCTGCAATGGGTTGCATTTTACTTATACTTGGGGCAACGCTCTTTATGTTTATGCAAAAAAATAATAAAGGTGGAACACTTTTAGTATATTGTATAGGTATTATTGTAGCTTTCCAACCTGTTAGCCTTTTAATTACACCTCAAATTAGCTCTGTTCTTAGTCCTAAAAAGTATGCTTATGAAATGGCAACATACAAAAACGAAAACAACAATCTTGCTGTTCCTGTTACACTTGGCATTGCACCAGAAACTTTTACCTATTATTATAATGAAAAATTAGATTCACAAAATTATCAAAGAAAAATTATAGATCAACTATCAAATACAAAAGAATTAACTGATTTTATTCTTAATAATGAAACTGTAATTCTTGCTATTCCAGAACAAGAATTTAACACTATTCCTTATAAAGATGAGGCAAAAATTTTACCAGCACATCAATATATTGGTACTAAAAAAATTCTTCTTACTGTATGGCAAATTTCTTCCCAACGTCCTCTTTTAAATTCAAGTCAAGAAGAAAATAAGGAAATTATTCCACCTATTAATGATCTTTTAGAAAAAGATGAAAAAAATGCTATTATAAATGTTCAACCAAATGACGAACAAAATAATAACAATACACAACAATTACCTGAAAATCCACAACTTATGCCAACAGACCAACCAGAACTAAGTACAACTGATCAACAAATGGAAATTGCTTTATAGGAAATCAAATGGAAATTCTTTGGGTTATTTTTAGTTTTTTTTGTGGTGCTATCCCTTTTGCTGTGGTTATTGCTAAAACATGTAAAGGCATTGACCCTAGAAAAGAAGGAAGTAAAAATCCTGGGACAACAAATGTTGCACGTCTTTGTGGTTTACCTTACGGTATAGCAACACTTATTTGTGATATTTTAAAAGGAACATTACCTGTATATTTTAGTATGGTACTTTTTCCTGCAACTGATTATGCATGGTTACCAAGTGCTTGTGCTTTTGCTAGCTTTATAGGGCATATAAAATCACCTTTTCTTGGTTTTCATGGTGGAAAAGGAGTTGCAACAGGTATTGGAGTTTTAATTCCATTAGCATTCATGCCACTTCTTACTTCTGTTATTTTCTGCGTAATTGTTATTGCTCTCACAGGATTTGTTTCTGCTGGAGCATTAACTCTCTATATTACTTTACCTTTTTGTTATTACTTTTATAATACAAGCCATTGGATACCACTTTCACTTGTTATGCTTGCTATTGTTATTTGGACTCATAAAGCAAATATTAAACGTCTTATAAAAGGCGAAGAAAAATCATGGCGTAAGAGTAAAAATAAGTAGTGTATGTTGCAAAGGTAATTTTATTTTTTGAGAGGGGAACTTTTTCAAAAGTTCCCCTCTCAAACCCTCCCTTCAAAACTTTTTAATCCAAAAGCTCTTTTGCATGCAAAAGAGCTTTTATTTTTCATAATAATATACAATTAAAATGAAATCATTTCCTCTAAAAAATAAAAAACTTTAGTAAGCTACTATATAAAAAAAGGGAAAATCTCTTTTCCCTATTTTTATTTATATATTTTTCCAAGGATTATTTATAGCTAATTCATATAATTCTTGGTTACTACTGCCTACAAAAGGCTTTTCAACTGTTTTTAATTCCTGAACAAATCTACCTGTAATAACTAAATCTGTATACAATAAAATTTCTTGCCGAAGTTTTTTTCTATCTTCATTTACTGCAAGCAATTCATCTACTTCATGTCCAGTATAAATTGTAATATGTCGTCCTTTATTCTTACAAATTTTTGCTAATACATAAAGAGCTTGTTCTTGTAAAAAGGGTTCTCCACCTGAAAAAGTTACACCACTTGCAAGCTTACTTTCATAAATTTCTTGATATATTTCTAAAGCTGTAACAAGTTTTCCTGCACTTTTATCATGTGTTTTTTCATTATGACAACCTTTACAATGAAAATCACAACCTTGAAAAAATACAACAGTCCTCACACCAGGTCCATCAACAACACTTTCATGCTGATACCCAGCAAGTTGAACTGTTGTATTTTTTAAAAGTTCATATTCTTCTGCTGATAAATCAAATTCTAGTGTCTGCATGAACATTCTTTATCAGTAAAATGCTTTACACGGTCAGCTTCTTCTGCACGTTTTGCATCATTCCATCTATCCATATCGCCAACTAAATATCCAGTAATACGACGAATTCTTGAAAAAGAAACACCTTCACCAATACGTTCTTCTGTTGTTACTTGTTCTTGCATTATTATTTCTCCTTTTATTTATTAGGTAATGTATCCATTTCTTCTTGTAAATTTACATGAACACGAGCATATTTTGGATCAGGACTATACCCTTTTACTTTTTTGAGTACAGATAAAGGTAATCCTTCTCCATCATGTCGACCACAACGAGGACAAGTATCTCCAATAATTCCCACATAACCACAAACAGGGTCGCGATCAACAGGGTGATTTATGGAAAAATATCCCATATTTGAATCTGCCATAGCACTTACTATTGTTTCAAATGCATCAATATTTGCAGATAAATCTTCTGCAACTTCGATATAACTAATAGCACCTGCTAAGCAATATTTATGATATTGAGATTCAATTTGAATTTTATCCCAAGCACGAATAGGATAAAAAACAGGAACATGAAAAGAGTTTGTAAAATAATCACGATCTGTTACACCTTTAATAACACCAAATTTATCACGAGTAATACGTAACAAACGTCCAGAGCAACCTTCTGCTGGGCTTGCAATAAGGCTAAAATTCAAACCAGTTTTCTTTGTTTGCTCTTTGCAACGGTCATAAAAATGTTTAATAATACTTACACCAATTTCATTAAGAGCTTTCTCTTCTCCGTGATGTTTACCAAAGAGTGCTACCAAACACTCTGCTAAACCGATAAAACCAATAGATAATGTTCCATGTTTAATAACTTCACGAATATCATCTTCAGGGTGTAATTTTTCGCTATCTAAATGTATTCCTTGTCCCATAAGAAAAGGATAATTTTTTGCTTTACGTTTTGCTTGAATTTCAAATCTATCAAGTAATTGATCAAAAACAAGGCTAATATAATGGTCAACAACTTCCATAAAAGCTTTTAATAATTCATCACCTTGTAAATTATTATGTTCTGTTTTTGCAAGCAAAGCAAGATAAGGCAAATTCACAGTTGTAAAAGATAAATTTCCTCGCCCCGGTGTAATAGAACGTTCAGGATCATAATCATTACCTAAAACACGAGTTCGACAACCCATTACAGCACAAATTGTTTCAGGACGTCCTTCTTTATAATAAGGGGCGTTAAAGGTTGTATCTAAATTATTAAAGTTTGGAAAAAGTCTTTTTGCAGAACAACGACAAGCTAAACGGAATAAATCATAGTTAGGATCACCTTTTCTATTCACCCCTTTTTTCATACTAAAAATTGAAATAGGGAAAATAGGAGTTTCTCCATTGCCTAAGCCTGCTTCTGTGGCAAGAAAAAGATTTTTTGTTACCATTCTTCCTTCTTCACTTGTATCCATACCTGTATTCAAAGAAGAAAATGGAACTTGGCTACCAGCACGAGAATTTAATGTGCAAAGATTATGCACAAGAGCTTCCATTGCTTGATATGTATCTTTATCAGTACGTGTATAAGCAAATTTTAATGCTTGCTCTACATCTATTGTATAGCCATATTTTGCAACTTTTTCTTGTAATAAAGAAAGAATATATGTTTTTGCTTTATCATTTATTAAATGTGTATGTGTTTTATTATACTCTTTTAACGCTAATTTAACTTCATCAACTAATGCATCATCACCAATATTTGCTTCTAAATATAATAAAATATTTTTTATATATGATCTTGCAACATAAGGAGCTAAGCTAAAATCTAATGTTGGTACTGATTGCCCACCAAACATTTCATTTTGATTACTTTGAATAATAATACAAACAAGTGTTGCAGCAGCTCCAATAGAACTTGGGGAACGCAACGCCCCATGTCCTGTATTAAAACCAGCATTTAATAATTTACCAACATCAATTTGCATACAGTTAAGCGTAAGAGCATAAAATTCCATATCATGGATATGAATAATACCAGCCTCATACGCTTGCACGTGTTCTGGTCTTATGAGAAATTTTTTATTAAAATCTTTTGCAATTTCACTACCATATTTTAACATAGTTCCCATAGTGGAATTGCCATCAATATTAGCATTTTCACGCTTAATCTCACAGTTTCTACTATCAGAAAAAGTAAGTTCTTTCATGAGCTTCATTAAAGCACCTGATGCATCACGAATATCACTTCTTTGTTTTCTGTATAATATATATGCTTTTGCTGTTTTAGCATGTTGATTCTCAATCAAAACTTTTTCAACAGAATCTTGAACATCTTCTATCGCTACTTGATAATATTCAATATTATTTTCACTTGTTACAAGATTACCAATACCATTTTCAAGTATATAAGAACGAACTAAGCTTGCTAAATGTTTTGCTCTTTCTACATCAATACCACCAACTGATTTTGCAGCTTTAAAAATGGCAGATTGAATTTTTTCTTCATTATAAACTTCTGCTTTACCATCGCGTTTAATAATATTAGAAATACACTTTTGCATTTAATAACTCACAAAATAAAATTCTATACGGATTTAAAAAGAAATATCCTGTATATTAACTATATTAAAACACACAGGAAAAGACGATCGCGAAAAATCTCTGTTTCCCGAAAGATTTCCCTGTATGTGAAATATGAGATCGGTCTTCTGGCTTCTCTTCCTCTATTTTTTACACCTTCCCGAAAAAATCAGTGGCTTTTATAAAAAATATCCGAGTTACAGCGGCGGGTCCCACTACGGATTTACACCGTATTCCCTGAAACTATTGTTTCATCTCATGGGTATTTTTATAACCTAGTATTCCAAAAAGTCAAACCAAGCCATTAAAATTTAAGTCTTTATTCTTAGCCACTTATTATTAATAACAATCTAATAATTAACAGTTTAACACTATTAAATTAGCTAATTAGGAACAATTATTACTTAATTATAAAATTTTTTTCATTTAAAAATGACTAAAAAATTCTCCAATTATTTAGCCTAGAAACATACTGACAAATTTTTCTAAAAGTTCACTTTTTCAACATTCAAAGTAACACGTGCAGAACGCCCAAAATCATCAACAGCATAAATAATATGCTTTCCAGCGTGAGGCTTAATATAAAAAGGAATATTTTTAACAGAAGATCCTAAATACGTTGTATCAATAAACCAATGAACATTATATGTATCAGCATCTAAATCTGCTATTAATGCAATTTCTTGTGTATTATTTTTATCTTGTTGATAGCTTATTCCCATAACTGGTGATTTAATTTGAGGAGCTTTACCCAACAAAGCAACATTTTCATCTAGACAATGTAGTGCATAAGGTGGAATTTTCTTTTTATATACTCCTGCCTTATCAAAAAGTTTTTGTAATTCAATGGGCCAAAACTCAAATATTTGCTTTTCTGTTATACCTTCTATTTCCTTACATTCACGTAACCCTGTTTGTGTATTAACTAAAATTTCTCGTAATATACCTGTATTTTTTATTGGAGATACTCCGGGAATAAAATATGCAGTATCGTGTACCATATTAGGGCAAAGTTTAGTGTCAATATCACCAGTTGCTTGGCAAACAGAGATTCTTTTTACATTCAATCCTTTATCTGAATATACTTGTTTATCTAATCCCCCTTCAAGTTCTTGTAATTTTTCTGCTAATAAAAAATAAAGTGGTAAAGCAACTCTTGTTCCTGTAAAATTCGGATTTGGACTAGAATCAAAATTTCCTATCCATACAATAAGAACATAAGGACCAATTATTCCTGCACTAAGAGCATCACGTAAACCATTTGATGTACCTGTTTTCCAAGAAGAAATAACAGAACTAAAAGGAAAAAGTGATTTCGTTTCCATCATTTTTAATGTAATATAGCTAGCTTCTGCACTAAGAATTTTCTTTATTTGCGTTTTTTCTTCTTTATAATAACTCAATTCTCTAAAAATTCCATTATTAGGCAATGTAGCATAAAGATTAGCTAATTCTCTTAAAGTAATTTCTGCACCACCAAGAACAAGAGCTAATCCATAATGTTTTTTTGAAAACATAAAATTAACATGGGCTTTTTTTAAAAAATCAAATAAATCAGGCGAATGAAGATTATTTGCCAAATAAATTGCAGGAATATTACGACTATAATGTAAAGCTTTATCTGCAGCTATTGGACCTTGAAAATCTCCATCAGAATTTTCTGGCTCATAACCAGCAAAACTTTTTTTTGTATCCAATAAAATACTTTTTGAATGAATAAGTCCTTGCTCTAAACTCAAAGCATAAATAAAAGGTTTTAACGTTGAACCAGGAGATCTACGAACATTTGTTCCGTCTATTTGCCCACTTATTTTTTTATTATGAAAATTACCTGATCCAATTAAACTGACAATTTCACCTGTTTGCCAATTTGCCAATATCATTGCTGCATTTTCTATTCCATATATCTTTTTTTCTGCTAAATAATGTGAAAATACACTTTCTAAATTCTTTTGAATTGTTAAATCAAAAGTTGTTATTATTTCATTTTTTAATGAATATTTTTTTTCAATTTTTGTGTAATATTTTTCGCGATCTTGATAAATTTCCATCACTGCATGAGGAATTTCTAAAGGTAAATCTTTAGGTGTATATATTTTCAAAATAACATTTTCATATAATACATTTAATGCATGAGGATATTTTTCATTCCATACTTTTTGTAAACGCTTTCTTGCTTTTTCCCATTCTTTATTATCTTTCTTCAAAGGACTGCGAGCAACTGGATTTTGTGGAATTGTTGCTAATGCTACACTTTCAACAACATTAAGTGTATGTGGTCTTTTATGAAACCATACATACGATGCTGCCCCTATACCTTCCACATTTGCACCATAAGGTGCTAAATTTAAATATGCTTCTAAAATTTCCTCTTTAGCATAGTGATATTCATAAATAAAAGCACGCCAAATTTGATATAATTTTCCTATTATTGAGCTTGTATCTTTGCTTTCTACTAATCGCACTAACTGCATAGTAATTGTTGATGCACCTAAACGACGCTCCCCTTTTGCCATACTATACATAGCCCGAGCAAGTGAAAAGAAATTTACACCAAAATGAGAATAAAAATCTCTATCCTCATACAATAATGTTGCATTAATAAATTCTTTTGAAATTTCATTATATGGTACAAAAAAACAATATTTTTCATCAGCACTAAGACTAAGCCACAATAACTCCTCTTTTTTATCTCGTATTACCCAAGAAAAATCTTCCTTTTTATATAAAACAGGTTTTTCACTAAAAACTATACTACTAACAAAAAAAAGAATTGGTATAAAAACCAAAACAAAAAATATTTTCTTTGTTTTAAAAATTAAACCAATTCTTTTCATGTAATATAACTATTATTTTATAATGATTTTCTTTTTCTTTGCATCATTATCACTACCATAAACAAGAGTATCTGTTACTTGTTCAGCTGTAATATCAGGCAATGTAAATTCACCTTTATTGGCAACACGTACTTTATAACGGAACACACTTTCTTGATCTGATAAACGAGCAAATAAAATTAATCTATCTTCTTGGATATTAGCAAAATCAACGTCCATATCCCACTCTTCTTGTAATACATCTTGATTACTTTTTCCTTGAGTAGTCCTAATATATGGCACTGCATTTTGCTTAACAGGTACAAACTCAAAACCTGCTGGTAAAATATCTGTAATAATAATATTATCAATATTACCAACTAAAGATTGAGCTTTTATAACTACAACAACCTCATCGCCAAGATGAAAATCTTTAATCTCATAACCATCTATATCTCTAAATTCACGAGTTATATTAATACTTTGATTAGCTACTTCTTTTCTTTCTTTATCATAACCTGTTGTTGTTATTTGATAATAAGCAGGAGTATTTGCTGTAAATTTTACAGTAGAAGAAAGATTTGCAAGCGTATTTTCATCTTTTATCATTTCAGATAACAAACTATTATTTTTTGTAATTTCAATTCCTTTTTGCAATGCATTGTTAGCTGTATCAACAAAAGTTATGTGATATTGTGCTTTTTCATTTATAGCACTTTTACTGTATAAAATCATTGCTCTTGCTGTAAGAGCTTCTGTTATTAAAGAATGTGATTTTGTAAGCAATACATTCATATCTTTTAATAAACTTTGTGCTTTTTGTTGATTTAATTTTTCAGGAAAAGTATTTGCTAATACAGTTAAATATAAAGCTCTCTCTGATAATCCATTATACTCAAAAGAATATCTCCATGCATCTACTTTACTTGGTTGATAAGCATTAATAAGTTTTTCAGCTAATTCATCTTGCATCATAAGTTTCATAGAACCAGCCATTAAACTTGCTACAATATCCTTTTCCCAACCTTGATAATTATCCATTAAATACGTACTCAAATTAGCCATTATTGAAGAAGTAATTATGCCATTACGAGTAAGTATATATGCACCATAAGCAAATACTCTTGCTTCGTCTATTGAATTTGGCAATCTTGATAAATTATCTTCTAAATTTCTTAATGTAGTATTAAAAAGATAATCAGGAACACCTATACCACTTTCTCTTGCCACAGTAAGAAAATCAGCAATAAAAACTTGTTCATATAAGCTTAATTGTCCATAACCATTATAACGATAATAAGAAGAGGTATTATGTGTTGCTCTATGTGATAACATTTCAATAGTTTCCATAAGAGCTTTTTTCATATTTTCACTTGTAAAAGCTTCACCAATAGGAGCAAATTCTTTATTATCAAAAACCAAAGCCTTAACCATTGCCTTTGCAACTAATTCATCAGAACATGGATAAAAAGCAGTTTCCATTTCAGCTAACAAACTATGCACATAAGGAAGTGGCAATGCAGATATACTAGTAGATATTTCTGCAAATTGAGGATAAAGATTGCGTGATAATGTTATATTTGCTTGATATTCATTACCTACTTTTTCTAATTGTCCTATTTGTACTGTTGTATAACGACTTGATGCTGGACGAACAGAAATTTTTGCAGGCATAATAATATGTTCTTCTAAACTATCATCAATTACCACAAATCGTATATTTTGTTCCCCTAAAACATCATTATTATCTTTCACTTTCACTCTAAAATAAGCAATATTTTGTTTTTTAGGATCAAGTGTTATTTCTTGAATTTTTTCTGTAATCAATTCAAAAGATTCTGGAAATTCTGCTACAAGTTTTACTTTTGGATTACTTTTATCTTTACGCATATCTGTTAAAAATACACTTACCTCAAAAATATTATTAGGAGCAACAAATTGTGGCATAAAAGATTGTATGATTACATCAGATTGACATAATACATCTTTTTCTACCATATTCACTGCACTTTCAGAGCTTGCAAGAACAAAAACACGTAAATTACCATTAAATGTATCAGGTACAGGAATATTAATTATTGTTCCATTTTCATTAATATCCACAATACCAGACCAAAATACAGCTGGTTTATGATCCTTTACTTTAAAAGGATTACTTGCACTATCCATAGCGTTTGCCATAGCATTAGCTAATTTAAACCCACCACCAAATTTAGCTAAATGTTTTTGAACTAAATTATATTCAGGCATTAATAATTCTAAATATTGGAAAGTACGAATTTCTAATGCTCTATCTAATAACAATTCATACAATGGATTTGGAGCATGATAATCTGTAAGTTGCAAAATACCTTCATCAACAGCATACACAATAGCTTTTGCTTTTTGTTTACTTGAAACTGTTATAGAAAATTCTTTTCCTGGCTTTGCAATAAAATTATCACTTCCATCACCAATTTTTACATCAACAGCAAGCTTACGTTTAGAAATATCTGCTGTAAATGGTAAAACAACACTTGCACATGGTTCTGTAAAAATATCTTCATCTTCAATATTTCTAAAATACAGAATATTAATATATGCTTTACCTTCTAAACCTTGTGGAATTTCAATTTCTTCCACATTATTCCCTTTATCTGCTGTAAACCATTTTTGTGTATAAACTTTTTCTCTTTCAATAGTTATAAGCCCTGCTCCATCATAAGGAAGCTGCATAGCTACTTTAATCGTATCGCCTTCTTTATATTCTTTTTTATCTAAATATGCTTGTAAATTTACTTTATTATATGTATCAAATTGAACTTGGCTATCACCTACAACATTATAAGCAATACGATGTAGTACACGATCATCATTATCTTTAATTACAAGAACTTTTTCTCCAACTTCATTTGTGTTTATAGCAAGCTCTTGTATGGAATTATTAAGAGTAAAATCTTCTTTTGATAATAATTTTTCCTTTGGCATTTGTGTATAACGATATTGTCCATTGGAATCTTTTATCAAAGTTTTCACATGATCTATTTGATATAATTCAAGATTAATTTTACCTAATGCAACTTTCTTTTCCATAGCATCAAGAGCTACAAGAGAAATTTTTGCATCTTCATCTTTAGTTAAAAACTGTAAATTATTTTTTGAAGTATATCCAAGTACAGCTTTTAAAGGAGAAACAAGCAATGAACTTGTTACTTGAATATTAGAACTACCAGAAGCATCATAAACTTCTGCATTCAAACGAAGCATAGCACTTTGACTACCCCAAAATTGGTTATCAATTTTAATTTTTACTTTACCATTTTCATCAGTTTCATAAACACCTAAATCAAGTCTATTTGTTTTTTCCAATTTAGCTGCATCAAAGAAATGCCAATTATCATAACCTTTGAAAGAAAAACGAACAGGATTAGCACTCATTACAGCTTTTACAGTATTATTAATTGCAGGTGCACCAAAAAGATTATTAGCTGTAATAGTATATACAAGTTCAGCTATTTCTTCTTTTGTATACCATAACTTCTTTATACCTAAATTATTTTCAACAGTTGCTTTTATTGTATCAGGTTTAAAATCAGAAACATGGAATGTTTTGTTTAAAATAATATGCCCTTCATCTGCTTGTTCAAGGAAAAATTCATACATTCCACTTTCAGCATTACTATCAAGTTGATACGCTAATTCACCTAAACCACCTGTTGTTAATTGCACTGTTTTCTTTGTTAAAATTTGTCCACGACTAGAACGAATAACAGCGTTTAATGGCATTTTATTTACAAGAGCATTATCAAAAGCTCCTTGTTTTACCATAAAACCTAAATACACTTTTTCACCAGGACGATAAATATCCCTTTGTGTAAAGGCAAAACCATAAAGTCCAGAGTTAAATAACATTTTTCCTTGTGTATTTACTTTGTTTTGTGGACGAATTTCTGTATTATAATATCCATAAGGAATAAAAGCTAAATCATCTCCATGAGAAGCAACAAGAGCAACAACTTGTTTTTCATTAATATAATGAGACAAATCAGGTAAAGCAATCATTCCATTATCATTTGATTGACCTGTAAAAACAGGAATACCATTTTGTCCTATTGCTTCAACTTTCACATTTTTCAATGGCTTATTATCATGTAAAGAAACAAGATATACAAAAGAATTTTCATCATTATTATTACGTTTTAAAATCATACCAATATCTGTAAGCATAATAAAACGTGTATCAGCTACTAATTCGCCATCTTTTTTTTCTGCCATTACATTAAGATAAAAAATACCTTTATGTTTATCTTGTAAAAACTTTCCTAAATCTAAAGAAGAAAATTGTGCTTTTGATGGATTTTCATATTGTAAAGGTAATTCCCCTTTACTTATAACACTAGCCATAGAAAAATCAAAAGAAGAATCAACATTTCCATTATACCCAAATAATGAAGGTACAAAAATATTCAATAATTCTGGACGTATTTGTTTTACTTCATAAATAATTTTATCAGCATTTCGAGCATAAAGAGAAATCTTTTTATCTCCACTTAAAGTAAGTAAAGAACCTTGTTGCATTATCTTAATACTTGTTCCAAGATTTTTTACTTTAGAAACAACTTGCACATCATTTTTTATTTGATAATTTTCAGGTCCTGATAATGGAGCTTTAATTGTAACAAATAAAGAACGATTAGCTTCTATATCTTGTGCTGGTGTAAAAATAATAAAACGACTTTTTTCTGTTGGTGTATTAACAAGATCTAATTTTACTGGTTTTGCTATTTTCTTTACATCATTGGTAATTTCTACCATTGACCACCAATTATAAGGTTCTTTTTTCATATCATTATCAGACAAAACCTTATTTCTAGGCAATAAAAAAGCAGATAAATTTTGTGCAACATCTTTTGGAACAACTGGTAATGTAAATTCAAAAATTATTGTTTGTTTTTTAGACATATCTGCCATATCTTGCACATCTGATTGACTACCTACAAATTGAAAAATCTCTGATCGTGATGGAATTTTTGCTGAATATGAGTAATTAGATGTAATTTTTCCACCATAAGCAGCTTGTACCCCAGAAAATAATTGTATATTTACTAATTCTTGCTTATCAGAAACTTTTTCAATAGGAATAGAATACATATAATTTTTTGCTCTATTATCAAAATTACCTGTTAATTTTCCTATTGTTATCCCTGCTCCTTCCTTTGTATTAGCAGAAATACGGGAAAGAACAGTTTCTATTTTTACTGGATAGTTGAAACTAATTTTACCACTTATAACTTTTGTATTAATATTTTCAGGGTCAAATTTAAAATTACCATCAAAAACTTTTATTTTAAAAGCTTGTGTTTTAAATTGAACTGGTTTTGTAATAACCGTATATTTTGGTAAAGATTCCTTACCAAATTTAACTGTAAATTGTGTATCTGCTGGCCAAGGCTTACTTGGATAGAATACTAAAGAATACATATCGTTCCAACGCCATGTACCTTCATGTTTTGGAGTCATTTCTATTTGCTTTACAGAAGGCAAACGGTCTTTTACTACCCGTCCACAAATTTCAAATGCTTGATCTCCATATTTTTCTTTACAAATATCTCTATCAGGAGAAAAATAAAATTCAACAGGCATTGTATCTTCAATTTTAGAAGTTACTTCACTATATACATAACGAATTAATTCAACTTGCGATTTTTGTTCAGCAAATGCATTACTTTCTAAACAACATAAAAAAAGAAAAAGAAATAAAATAAACTTCAAATATCGCAACATAAAAACCCCAAAATATCAAATTATTTTCTTGTATTTATAAATAGTTTTCATGCGTTATGCAAGTTAATAACATATTAAAAAATAAAAGAGTTTATTAGTTAATGGAATTTTTTGAGAGAAGAACTTTTGAAAAAGTTCCCCTCTCAAACTCTCCCCTCAAAACT
>JAHHTE010000189.1 GCA_020024815.1 Mailhella sp. | reverse complement strand
CTTTTATGGAAAATACAGCAATGTTTTGTTATCAATGTCAAGAAACAGCTGGAAATAAAGGCTGTACAAAAGTTGGTGTCTGTGGAAAAGATGCTGAAGTTGCTGGCTTACAAGATATGCTTTTATTTGTAACAAAAGAGCTTTGCAATATAACTACTATTTTACGTCAACAAGGTATCAAAATTGATTGTTCATATAATCATTATATCAATTTAAATTTATTTACTACAATCACAAATGCAAATTTTGATAAAAATATCTTTTTAGAAAGAATAAAACAAACATTAAAAATGAAGCAAGAATTGCTTGCAAAAATTGATGATAAAAGTGCATTAAGTGCTGATAGTCTTTGGTGTGAAGATACAGAAGAAAAAATTTATGCAAAAATGCGTCAAATAGGTGTTCTTTCAACAGCTAATGAAGATATTAGAAGTATGCGTGAACTTATTACCTATGGATTAAAAGGTATGTCAGCATACATGAAACATGCAATAGCACTTGGTTATGATGATGAAGATATTCATTGTTTTATGCAAGAAGCTTTTGCAACACTTACAAAAGATGTTGATTTAAATATTCTTATTAGTCTTGCTATGAAAGCAGGTGAAATGGGTGTTAATGCAATGGCTTTACTTGATAAAGCAAATACAGAAACTTATGGAAATCCTGAAATTACAAAAGTAAATATTGGTGTTGGTACACGTCCTGGTATCTTAATTTCTGGACATGATTTAGCAGATCTTGAGGCATTACTTGAACAATCAAAAGATAGTGGTGTAGATATTTATACTCACTCTGAAATGCTTCCAGCTCACTATTATCCAAAATTCAAAAAATATAGCCATTTCTTTGGTAACTATGGTAATGCATGGTGGAAACAAACAGAAGAATTTGAAAAATTTAATGGACCTATTCTTCTTACTACTAACTGTTTAGTGCCACCAAAAGCAAGTTATAAAGATAGACTTTTTACAACAGGTGCAGCAGGTTTTACTGGCTGTAAACATATTGCTGGTGAAAAAGGTAAGGACAAAGATTTTTCTGAAATTATTGCATTAGCAAAAACTTGTTCTGCTCCAACAGAATTAGAACAAGGTGAAATTATTGGTGGTTTTGCTCATAATCAAGTTTTAGCTTTGGCTGATAAAGTTGTTGATGCTGTAAGACAAGGTCTTATAAAGAAATTTGTTGTTATGGCTGGTTGTGATGGACGCCAAAAATCTCGTGAATATTATACTGATTTTGCAAAAGAATTACCAAAAGATACTGTAATTCTTACTGCTGGTTGTGCAAAATATAAATATAATAAATTAGATTTAGGGGATATTGGTGGTATTCCACGTGTGCTTGATGCAGGTCAATGTAATGATTGTTACTCTTTAGCTGTCATTGCTTTGAAACTCAAAGAAGTTTTTGGCTTGGAAGATATTAATGATTTACCAATAGCTTTTAACGTTGCTTGGTATGAGCAAAAAGCTGTTATTGTGCTTCTTGCTTTATTACATTTAGGTGTAAAAAATATCCATCTTGGACCAACGTTACCAGCATTTCTTTCTCCAAATGTTGTAAGTTTCTTAGTTGAGAATTTTGGCATTGCTCCAATTACTGATGTGCAAAATGATATGAAAATTCTTGTAGGATAAAAATATTTTTTCTTGAGAGGGGAACTTTTGAAAAAGTCCCCTCTCAAACTCTATCCTCAAAACTTTTTAATTTAAACTCTCTTTTGTGTGTAAAAGAGAGTTTTTTATTACTTTAGTAAAATAAAAAACCACCTATTAGTTATAGGTGGTCTTTATTGAGTTTATTTTTTAGTAAAAAATATTATGAGGCAAGCCATGTTACTAATACATACGATAGTACCCAAACTGCAACATCAAGAATAAGAGGAGGAAGAATTTTACCTTCCATAAGATTTTTGAAAAAATACACTGTTGTAATTATTTTTCCAATAAAGGTAAAAAAAGCAAAACCTAAAGCAGCTAAAAATCCCATTTGTAAAAATACAAAAAAGATTAATGCAAGACTTATTATACCTGTTAAACAAGAATTATTAACACTTACATTATTTCTAAAAGAATATTGGGTGAAAAATGGTGATTGTCTATATGAAAAACGGCGATAATGGTGTTCGTGTTGATTATTTGTATCATTATCATCTTCAACTATTTCAGCTTCTATAATTTCATTATCTTCTGGTTTTTTGGTATGTTGGTAAAGTGGGTGAATAACCCGTTTACATGTTTTACAATATCCATCTTCAAGAACTTTACCACAGATTGGGCATTTCATAGTATATCCTTATTTTTTACAACTTGATGGACAGCTACTACAACTTGATGAGGAACAAGAAGTCATTTTTTTAGGAAAAGGAATTGTAGGTGTTGCCACAAAGTTATCATCAATTACATCAATTTGTATTCCTCCACATTTTTTTAATAATTCCGTATTAATACAAAATGTGTAGGTATTTTTTATAATCACATCATCGCCACTTGTGGGGTTATCTAAAATAAATTCAAGGCGAGAACTTGTATTTCCCGGTGCTAAATAAATACGAATAGGCTTTTTTTCTTGAGAACTAAAAAATTTATCAAGTTCTTTAAGGGCGTTGAGACTAATTTCTATCATGTTATCTGCTCATAAAAATATTCCCACAGTGCAAGCAAAAAGTACAAGCAAAGTGGGAATACAAAAGGTATTTAATATATTCTTATATAGAACAAGAACCACCACTTCCACAAGAGGAACAACCTGAATCGCCACTATTAAGTGGTTTTTCTGGTTCAATGGTGAAGCCCATGTAAGAAATATCAATAGTTGCACTACCAATTTGGTTTAATAAACTGGTTTCAATGCAGAAAGAAAATCCTTCAACTTCTAAAGTTGTATCATCTGATTTGGACTCGTCCAGAGCCAAAGATAATTTAGGACCGCGTCAGCCACCAGGAGCTAAAAATACGCGAATAGTAGATTTTTCCTTATCAGCAAAAAAAGCGTCTAATTCTTTTTTTGCATTGTCAGTTAATTTTATCATTCCTTCCTCCAACGCTTATAGCGTGGTTTATTTTAAAATATATTAAGTTCCAAATCTATTTTTGTCAATGTTAGAATAAGATTGAGAAGATTATTTTTTATAATTTAAATAGAAAAGTTAAAGTATAAATGTGTCCTAATGAGAACAAGACCCACCACAAGATTGACAACCATTAGAAGAACAAGAAGATTTTTTTTGTGGTAAATCTTCTATTGGTTCAACAATAAATCCTTTATAGCTTAAATCAATGCTTGCATCTTTAATAAGGTTGAGTAAGCTTTTTTCTATACAAAAATCATATCCTTCTAATTGAAACGTATGATCTTCATCATTAGGGGTATCAAGTGCTAATGCAAGTTTAGATCCCGTACAACCACCTTGACCTGGAAAAATTCTTATATAAGAGCGATCTTTTTGAGAAAAAAATGCTTCTAATTCTTTTTTTGCTGAATTTGAAAGGGTAAACATATTTACTCCATAAATGTTTTCTTTTTAAAATAAGACCTATTGTTAAGTTGTCAAATTTTCTTTTATATAAGAAATTAAAAGTAGTGTTATTTGTTAGTTGATATAATAATATTATATAATAAATTTATTATACTGTGTTTAT
>JAHHTE010000188.1 GCA_020024815.1 Mailhella sp. | reverse complement strand
TTGAGAGGGGAACTTTTGAAAAAGTTCTCCCTCTCAAACTCTCCCCACAAAACTTTTTAATCAAAAAAGCTCTTTTGCAAACAAAAGAGCTTTTTTTTACATTATAAAAACAACATAGAATATTATTCTAAATAATTTATAATTATTATTCTTTATTCACTAATAAAAAAGGGTCTAGACCACTACTTTTTATTTAGAAAAAAAAGACTGTTCTTAATCCTAAAAAATAGGCATATTTATTGAAATTTATTTCAATAAATATGCCTGATTGAGGGGGCTTGGGGGAAATCATTTCCCCCAAAGAAAAAAATAAAAATTATTCAAATCTACTAATATTTGTAATTACAACCATATCAACAGGAGCATCATCATGTTCCCCTTGAGGTTTTGTTTTTAATTTTTGAATTTTATCAACAATATCCATACCATCAATTACTTGCCCAAATACACAATAACCATATTCATCATCAGCCTCACTCACATGATCAAGGTCTGGATTATCCACTGTATTGATATAAAATTGTGCAGATGCAGAATGAGGTTCTGCTGTTCTTGCCATAGCAAGAGTTCCTTTTAAATTTTTAAGCCCATTGGTAGCTTCATTTTTAATTGGAGCATCTGTTGGTTTTTCTTCCATACGAACAGTATACCCACCACCTTGAATCATAAAATCTTTTATAACACGGTGGAAAATGGTATTTTGATAAAATTCCTTATCCACATATTGCAAGAAATTTGCAACACTAATAGGAGCTTTATCCTCAAAAAGTTCAAGTAAAATATCACCAGATGAAGTTTCCATTAATACAATAGGGTTACTCATAATTTATCCTTTAAAAAAATTTTTGTTATTGTGTCTAAAAGTAGCAAAAAAAGCAAGCTTGTATTTATATATTTAATCTATTAAAAACGCCGTATGATACATTTCAATACAATAGAATTTATAGAAAAACTTTTTTCTTGGTTTCAACAAAATAAAAGAGATCTTCCATGGAGACAAACATATACCCCTTATCATGTTTGGATTTCCGAAATGATGTTACAACAAACACAAATGGAACGTGGTGTTGATTATTTTAATAAATGGATAGAAAAATACAAAAACCCAACAGATATTGCTAATGCCTCATTACAAGATATTTTACAAAGTTGGGAAGGTTTAGGTTATTACTCAAGAGCAAGAAATATTTATAAATCAGCACAAATACTGCGTGATACCTATCAAGGCACTATACCTTGTGATGAAAAAATTATAGCAAAACTTCCCGGTATTGGTGATTATACTCTTTGTGCCATAATGGGTATTGCTTTTGAAAAAGACTTTGCAACTATTGATGCAAATGTTGAACGTGTTTTTGCTAGAATATTTAATTTAACTGATAAAAACTTAAAAAAAGCTTGTTTTCCTTTGGTCAATGCACTTCTTCCTAAGGGACAAGCTCGCATTTATAATCAAGCTTTAATGGAATTAGGAGCATTAGTCTGTAAAAAAAATCCCCAATGCTCTCTTTGTCCTCTTACGTCTTTTTGTATAGCTAAAAAGCTTAATATAGAAAATGAACGCCCTCTTCCTAAAGAAAAAAAAGCCTATGTTCCTATTTTAGCTAGTTTTGTTATTATACAAACAAAAGAACAAAATATTTTTATTCGTCAACGCACAAATCAAAAACTTTGGCATAATATGTGGGAATTTTATGGGATAGACAATATTTTCTTTGATCCAAATATAAAAGCTAATTCCAAAGAACAAGAACATATTGCCAAACAAAGCATAATACAAGAATTAACTAAAATTCTATCAATTACAGAAAAAGATATTCAATTAGAGGCAAAAGCCATTCATACAACATCAACATATACAAATCATAAACTTTCTGCATATTTCTTTATTTGGAAAATAAATCAAGAACAAAAACAACAAATTCAAAAAAATATAAAAGGAATTTTTGTTACAAATTCCCAAGAGTATGCAATGGCATCACATCATAGAAAAGCAAGTTTAAAACTTAATTTGTAATATACAAAAAGCAAAAGCTCTTTTGCACGCAAAAGAGCTTTTGGATTAAAAAGTTTTGAGGAGAGAGTTTGAGAGGGAGAACTTTTTCAAAAGTTCCCCTCTCAAAAAAATACTCTTTCCCTATTACTACATTTTATCAAAAAGTTCAATTCTTCTAAGATGTCTGCCACCTTCAAATTCTGTATTTAAAAATATATCAGCAATACCAAGAGCAACGCCCACACCAGTAACACGTTCACCAAGACAAAGAACATTAGCATTATTGTGTTGACGAGTTGCTTTTGCATGAAATTCACATGTAGCTAAAGCTGCACGAATACCTTTTACTTTATTTGCAGCCATACTCATACCAATGCCTGTCCCACAAATCAAAATCCCCAAAGAATCTTCATTTTCAAGAACTTTATCTGTTACTTTAAACGCACTATTAGGATAATCACAGCTTATTGCTTGTTCTGGTCCTAAATCATAAACTTCATGCCCTTGCTCTTTTAAATGTTCACATAAAGCTGACTTTAAAGAAAAGCCTGCATGATCAGATGCTAAAAATACTTTTTTACCCATAATAGCCTCAATAATTGTTACAAATTTCAGTATGATCAGGAAGTTCAAATTTCAAATCACTTTCTTCATACTTTTTTGGAAAAGTTCTTTCTTTTACTAATAATATTGCTTTATAATCTTCTAATTTAGAACTAATTACCACTTTATATGGTAGATTTGTTTCTTCATCATAAGATATTTCAAAAGCCCATTCATCATTAACTTCACAATAAATAGGTTTTCCAAATTTATCAAGTTGAACTAACCCTTCCATTTTTTTACTTGAAAAATAATACGTGTATTGCTCATACTCTTTTTTAGTCGTTTTTGATTTTACATTATCTAATGTTAAATCTTTAAAAATTTGACTAAAGCCACCACGTAAAATAAAAGACATTTCATTGAATGAAATAGGAACAGGCATTCCCATGCTAATTAATGGATTAATTTCATCAAAATTATCCATAATCACGGCACGTTTTTCTTGAGGAAAATACATAGTAATTTGTTTTTTATTTTCAGCAACTTTTGCAAGGCTTGCCCCTACTCCAGCCATAATTTCAACACGTAACGGTAATGATCCATTACTCCATAAAATATAATTTACTCTATTTGTATTTTCAGAATTGCCAAAACGAAAACTTCCTTGCAATGTATAAGGTTTTTCTTCAACTTTATTAGCTAAAAAAAGTTTCCATCTATTTTCTTGATCATTCTCATCAGGTATCAATAATTCATTTTGAGCCGCACAAGCATTTAATAAAATGAGACAAAACAAGATTACAATATTTTTTAACTGTTTCATTATAAACTCTTTAATTTTTCTTCTATGGCATTATTTTTTTCAATAGAAAGAGAAGTATCATATCCTTTTCTTGCTTCATCTTTATTATTCAATTTTCTTGCTATATCACCATAGTGTTCCCATAATGTTGCATCAGGTCTTGCATCTTTTTTTATAAATCCAACAGCTCTTTGAATATAAACCCAAGCTTTTTCATAATCTTCTAATGTATAATAAAGCCATGCTAAACTATCATTAATATAATCGTGATTAGGATTTAATTTATCTGCTTTTAATAAATATTCCTCAGCTCTTTTCAAATCTTTTTCTTCTTCAACTAATGTATACCCAATAAAATTCAATGCATCATAATTATTAGGTTCACTAGCAAGAATTTCTTCCATATATTTTATAGCTTCAAATCCTGTTATAGCTTCTATTCTTCTCA
>JAHHTE010000187.1 GCA_020024815.1 Mailhella sp. | reverse complement strand
TTATATTGTTGTATTACAAATTATATTATTATAAAACGAGCTTTAATGTTATAACTATATGAAATATATTATAATGTCTTATAAGGTTGTTGCCCTATTGTATAGTAATTATTCCCTTGTGCATCAATAGCAACAATAGCAGGAAAATCTTGTACTTCAATTTCGGCAATGGCTTCTGCTCCTAAGTCTTCATACGCAAGTACAGTATATTTTTTTATACTTTTAGCAATTAAAGCCCCAGCACCTCCAAGAGTTACAAGATAAGGTATCTCATGTTTTATCATTTCTTCAATAACAATATCATTACGATAGCCCTTACCTATCATGCCATGAATACCACAATCAATTATTTTTGGAGTGTATGGATCCATACGCCCTGAAGTTGTTGGTCCTGCTGATCCTATGGGAAAATTAGGGCGTGCTGGACTAGGTCCAACATAATAAATAACAGCATTTTTTAAATTAATAGGAAGTTCTTCACCTTTTGCAAGACTTTCACAAAGTCGTTTATGTGCAGCATCACGAGCAGCAATAATTTTTCCTGTAATAAGAACAAGATCACCAGCTTTTAGACTTTTTGCTGTTTCTTTTGAAAAAGGTGCTGTTATTTTTATTTTTCCTTGTGGCATATAGGTTTCCTATAAAATAATTTCTGCATGTCGTGCTGAATGACAGTTTATATTTACTGCAACAGGAAGCATTGCAATATGCGTAGGTGCCCATTCAATGTGAACTTTTATAGCTGTGCTTGTTCCTCCTAAACCTTGTGGACCTATGCCTGTTTTATTGACAAGGGTTAAGAGTTCTTTTTCTAACATTGCGTAATTTTCATTATGATTTTGTGTATTAATATCACGCATACAAGCTTTTTTTGCATTAATTGCTGCTAGTTCCATTGAACCACCAATTCCCACTCCAATAACCATTGGAGGACAAGAATTAGGTCCTGCATTTTTAACTGTTTCTAAAACTAATTTTTTTACTCCTTCAATACCATCAGCAGGAATAAGCATTTTTAATATGCTTTTGTTTTCTGAACCAGCACCTTTTGGAGCCATACGAAGTTTTATTGTATCACCAGAAACAAGTTTTGTATGAATAATTGCAGGTGTATTATCTTTTGTATTTATTCTATTAAATAACGGTTCAGCCACAACAGATTTGCGTAAAAAACCTTCAATATATCCTTGTCGAACACCTTCATTTATTGCATTTTCAAAATTACCTATAATATGAACATCTTGTCCAACTTCTGCAAAAATAATAGCTAAGCCCGTATCTTGGCAAAGTGGGATTTCACCTTCTTGTGCGATTTGTGCATTTTGTATTAAATCATCTAAAATAATTTTAGCAGAAGGTGATTGTTCTGTTTTTTTTAATTGTGTAAAAGCCTCAAGTACATCGTGGGGAAGTTGATAACAAGCCTTTATACATAATTCTTTAACAGCTTGAGTTATTTGTGTAGAGTGTATTTCACGCATTTTATTTTTCTTTTACAGGTAAAAATCCAAGAATTGAACCATAAGCTTCTGTTACAGCATCTCTATTTGCTTGTTCTGACTCATAAATTATGGGTAAATTAGTATAATATAATGCACCTGGATCTAAATTTCTTTCTTCACAAACTTGCATATAATATGTCCAATTTGGGAAAAATTGTGCAATATAAGGGGTGAAATAAGCAAAGAAAATATATAAAAAAATACAAGAACCAATGAGTTTTAAATAATTTTTCATACTAACCTCGTTTTTATTTATTATAAGTGTAGACTTAACAAGGAAAAATGCAAGAAAAATATTAAATTTTTTTTACAAAATTGTTATATTTATAGAAAAAATAAAAAATTTTGTTTAAAGTTAATTTTTTAACATGAAAACACTTGTGTAAAATTTAAATATCTGTTATGTACAGAAACCTATTTTTAACATGGATAGGAATTTGTTAGAGGTTCGGAGGGTCTTATGACCAAGGAAAACATGGAAAACCAATTTGATGAAGAAAATTTTGAGGCAATGCTCGGTAATTATCTCAATGATGATAACGGAGATTTAGAAGAAGGTTCCATTGTAGAAGGTGAAGTTGTTTCTATTGATAATGGAAATGTTCTTGTAAATGTTGGCTTCAAATCTGAAGGTCAAATTCCAGAAGAAGAATTCCGTGATGCACAAGGCAACATGAGCGTTAAAGTTGGAGACAAAATTAATGTTTTTGTTGAACGTAAAAGTGAAGGCGAAGCTACTGTAAAGCTTTCTTTTGAAAAAGCTAAACGTATGCAACTTTTTGATAAACTTGAAGAAGTTATGGAAAAAGGTGGCATTATTACTGGTATGATTACTCGTCGTATTAAAGGTGGTTATACTGTTGATTTAGGTGGTATTGAAGCTTTCTTACCCGGATCTCATGTTGATTTACGTCCTGTTCCTGATATGGACGCTTTAGTAAATCAAAATTACGAATTTCGTGTATTAAAAATTAACCGTCGTCGTAGTAATGTTATTGTTTCTCGTCGTGTTCTTCTTGAAGAAGATCGTGATTCAAAACGCAGTGCATTGCTCACCACCCTTACTGAAGGTCAAGTTGTTAAAGGTCGTGTAAAAAATATTACTGAATATGGTGTATTTGTTGACCTTGGTGGTTTAGATGGTCTTTTACATATTACTGATATGAGTTGGAAACGTATTCGTCATCCACGTGAAATGGTAAGCATGGGACAAGAACTTGAACTTAAAGTTCTTTCTTTTGACGAAGCAACTCAAAAAGTTTCTTTAGGTTTAAAACAACTTATTCAAGATCCATGGCAAGATATTACTGCTCGTTTCCCAGAAGGTTCACGTCATACAGGTAAAGTAACTAATTTAGTTGACTATGGTGTATTTGTTGAACTTGAAAGTGGTGTAGAAGGTCTTGTTCATATTTCTGAAATGTCTTGGACTCGTAAACTCCGTCACCCAAGCCAAATGGTAAAACAAGGTGATGAAGTTGAAGTTGTTATTTTAGGAGTAGATAGTGATAAAAAACGTATCTCTCTTGGAATGAAACAAATTAAACAAAATCCATGGGAATTAGTTGGTGAACGTTTCCCTGAAGGTACTATCTTAGAAGGTACTATTAAAAACATTACTGAATTTGGTATGTTTATTGGTATTGAAGATGGTATTGATGGTCTTATCCATGTTTCTGATATTTCTTGGACTAAAAAACTTCGCCACCCAAGCGAAATGTTTAAAGTTGGTGATGTAGTTCAAGCAAAAGTTCTTACTGTTGACCAAGAAAATGAAAAATTCACTCTTGGTATGAAACAACTTACTGAAGATCCTTGGACTTCTGTACCAAGTCGTTACCCAGTAGGTAATACTGTAACTGGTACTATTACTAATGTTACAGATTTTGGTCTTTTCGTTGAAGTAGAAGAAGGTATTGAAGGTCTTATCCACGTAACTGAACTTGGTAAGAAAATTAAAAATCCTGCTGAAGCTTACAAAGAAGGCGACCAAGTACAAGCAAAAATTATCCATGTTAGTGCTGAAGAACGCCGTTTAGGTCTTTCTGTAAAACAATTAAAAGAAGACGAAGAACGTCGTAAACCAAAAGAATATTCTTCTGCTGGAAACCAAAATCTTGGTGGACAAATGATGGCTGATGCTTTTGCAGCTGCAAAAGATAATGAAGAATAATTTTTTGGATAGCAAAAAATAGTTTAGCCCCTCGTAAGAGGGGCTTTTTTTTGGATATTATAGTAAAGTAAGTATAAACAAGTTTAGTATGTTACTAGTTACTTTTTTTAAGTGGAGGGAAATTAAG
>JAHHTE010000186.1 GCA_020024815.1 Mailhella sp. | reverse complement strand
ATTATTTATTGCCAATTCAACCCCATCATTTGAATAATAGCTTCCATTATACAATACTGTTGTTTTCAATAATTCTTTAAAATTTCTTAATATCTCATAATCAGGATAAATTGGATTTTTCCAAAATTCATCTAATGTTTGCTGAGTCTTATCTATCGCAAGTCCAGGACGAGCATAAATTGATGTTCCAACACAATAAACAGGTAAATTATTTTCTAATCCTGTCATACCAATCGTACTATTTAAAACAACCATAGCTTTAGTATGTTGCATCATCATTTTTGCATTACCAGTATCAACAAAAACTACCCGATCTCCAATACCAATAGATTTTGAAAAATTCATTATAAATTGACGATAATTAATTAAACCATTATCCATTGGATGATTTCTAATTACCAATATATCACTTTTATTAGCATGATACGCAAAAGAAGAAAGAATATAAATAATAGCTTCTTTCATACCATTAAAAGGTGAATATAAACGAACTTGTGAATCAGAATCTAATTGTAAAGGAAAGAGAAAAAAATTTATATGTGCTCGATATAATTTTCTTAAATCTTCCAAAGATTGTTTTCTAAATTTCCTTTTTTTATATAATCGTGGTATCCACGAAGCTAATTCTTTTAAAATACCATTTGGTCTATGAGTCTTATACCAAAAGAAAAAAGGTTTAGATAATAATTCAAAAGCACCATAATTAAATGCTAATGCCATTCTTTTTGAAAGCTTGCCAGAAACAAGAATTGGATCATTTTTCAAAGAATTATCACACTTCATTTGATAAATTTGATCAACAAATTCATTAGACCCATTAAATAATTCAGATCTACCATTTACTCCATTTTGTTCCATTGTAATGTAAGCTGGTCTTAAATAACCTTCTTCAAACACCCATACACGAATATTTTTAATTTTAGCAATGATAATAGCTTCACTATGCATTGGACGCCAATCACCAAAAACTAATAAATCAGTAACATTATTTTTATCAAAAAATGTACTTATCCATAAACTCCATAAATTCTTTTGCCCACAATAAGACCAAGTATTTTCACCATGCCAATCTAACCAATCACCACCGCAAAGATTTATACGTGAAACATGATACCCCTTTTTTTTTAGAGTTTCCCCTAATTTTTTAAAAAAAGAGCCATGTGGTCCTTGTAAAAATAAAAAATGACGCATTATTTAAATCCTGCACGTATAAATTCACGAATAGAATTGAATAAACGAGCCCATTTAGGACTTTTTTGTTTTCCATTAGTGTTCAATAAGGAAGAACATATATCAAATGCATCAGAAAAGCAAGAATTTGTCCATTCATAATATCTAGGATATAAAATCAATGTTCCTGCAATTAATTCTTCAAGTTTTAAATAAGAAGTACGGCGAACACAAATTTGATAATCGTTTGTTAATCCCCATCCAGCATAAAAAGGCATTCCATAACAAAAAACTTTTATTTCTCGTAATAATGCTTCAAACCCTGTTAATGAAGTAAGCGTATGCACCTCATCAACAATCTCTAATAATTTAACAATATTGACATTTGTACACACGTAATCAGCATAAAGTAACGCTTGTTTTTCGTCTATTTTTCCTTTTCTATTTAGTTTCTCAACATCAGGATGTGGTTTATAAATAATACAAGCATCAGAATTTAATGCACGAACTTTTATAAGCAAATCAAGATTACTTTTTATCTCACCACCACCATATTTAACAGAAGCATCATCTTCTACTTGACCGGGAACAAGCAATAATCTTTTATTATTAGTAAAATCTTCTTTTTTTAATGATTGATTATTCCCAACATTATATTTTGATAATCCTTTAGAAATAATAAGATTTTGCAATTTTTGTGCTTGTTTTATTAGAAATTCCTGATCATCTCGTTTATTAAAATTT
The DNA here is from genome assembly GCA_020024815.1 of Mailhella sp. Taxonomy (GTDB): domain Bacteria; phylum Desulfobacterota; class Desulfovibrionia; order Desulfovibrionales; family Desulfovibrionaceae; genus Taurinivorans. The sequence goes on along the minus strand of JAHHTE010000186.1, from coordinate 1,898 downwards.
TCTAAAATATACTCTAAATCACTCGCACTTAACGGATTATAATAAATCCCTTTTTGATCCAAAACTAATGAAAATGGCCAATTAAAATCTGAACCAAGACCAACTGACCTTAGAAATCCATCTTCCATTCTAATAATAGTAATATTATTTTTTTGACATTCATGTGCAAATTCATCAGTTATTTTTGAGGACCATGCAACAATTTTTGCATTTTTTTCTTTTGCTAAAATTAATCCTTTATTTTTATCTCGACAGAAATATATTTTATTATCAGTACTTTGCAAATAAGCTCTAGCATGAGGATATTTCCAATAAGAAAATCCTACGCAAACAAAAATACCTCTGTTAGCATTATTACACTGCTTTTGTATAGCAAGAATTCGCAAAATTTCTTCTAATTCACATTTTTTTTTCGTAAAAGGATTAACATAATATGGATACTTTATACATGCTGCATAAAACAAACTTTGTATACTATGCTTTTGTTTACGTCTAACACTCTGAATTTTATCAATAGTTAATCCCCAACCAGCATAAAAAGGCATACCGTAGCAATGTACTTCTTTACCCAATAATAACGCCTCAAATCCCATTTGTGATGAAACTACAAAAACCTTATCCATTTGTTTTAATAATGAAAGTGAAGATACTTCATCTACGATAAATTTAATATTTGAATTATCTAGATATTTTTTCAAATACCCCTTTTTCTTACCACAAATAACATCAGGATGAATTTTTATAAAAACTTGTGTGTGTGGGTAAGATAATGCATCATTCACCATTTGATCAAAAGCATTTTCATTCACTCCACTCAAAAGCACACTTGCATCATTATAGGTTTGATCAACAATAAGGATTTTTTCTTTATTTAATGAATCTGAAAAATACGTTTCATCAATATCAATTGATTGATTATATTTACTTAAATTATTTTTTATAATGAACGAAATTGCATCATTTACTCGTAATAAATCATCCTCACTAAGAAAAGAACCTTCATTTAAATAATTTTCTAAATCTGATTCTTGTTGAGCATTATAATATATACCTGTTTTATCTAGAATAATAGAATATGGAATACTTCCCTTTACCCCCAAGTCTAAAGAACGATAAAATCCATCTTCCAAAGCCCAATAAGGAATATTATACTTTTTTGCAATTTTTCTAGGATATTCTGTTTTCTTTTTATACCCCCAACCTATTATTGCTTGTGTTTTTCCTTTTCTAATACCTAAGCAAATTTTTTCTTGCAAAAAACTTTCCAAAAATGAAGAAAAAAATAATTTAATTCCATAAGTTGAGAGCATAACAAATCCTAGATTTCATTCTTGGCAAAATCTATCTAATCATTTTCCTAAAGTCAACTCTTGAATTTGTTATATTACTAGTTATATTACTATCTAAAATTAACTAATAAGACAACTAGCCATAATAACTAAATAATTCTATTATAAAATATAAAATCATAAGAATAAATTTAAAATTGACTATAATTATTAGGTATGTTAATAAGCCAAAAAATTTTGTAGTTATAAAGTTAAGGACAATAATTTATGATAATAAAAAAAATATTTAAATGCCCATTATCATATTTATTTTATCATCATAATAATTTTATCATTTTATATTATTTTGATTTTCATTATACCTTAATTCAAAAATACAATGGGATTAAAATACTTTTATCTTATGTAAGAACTCTACAACGAGATAAGATAAAAAAAATTATTTCAAATTATAAATACATAATACCAATTTCTATATTACAAGAAATAGCTGTATTTGATCCAGAGATTATTTATGATAACTATAATTCACTATTTTATAAATCAAAAAAGATGCAAGAACTACTTTTTTATTGTTCATTAAAAAAAGAAAATTGCCAAAATATAACT
>JAHHTE010000185.1 GCA_020024815.1 Mailhella sp. | reverse complement strand
TTAAACCTAATAAGATCTAAAATTTAGGAGATAATTATTTTCAATTATTTATTATCTGTAATATCAACTACAACACTTGTAGCAATTGCTATTTGATACAAGATTTGTGTAATACTTGAAATTAAATCAATATTTTTAGAATCAAAACGAGGTAATACTAAAATTCTATCACCTGGTTTAATTCCCATTTCTTTAACCTTACCAACTTCTCCATTCATTCTAACAGTAAGAATATTACTTTTATCAGCACGTTGAGAATAACCTCCAGCAGCATTTACAAAATCTTTTAATTCCATTTTATCTGTCCATGCTACTGCTTTTGGTATCATTACCTCTCCAGAAATATGCACAACATCACTCAATTGAGGTACAACAATAACATCATGATCTTCTAATATTAAATCAGAAAGTTTACCATTATGTGCAACAACTACCACACCATCTGGTTCTATTGTACTTGCTCTTTGCACAAAATTTTGAATTAATTGTGCTTCTTGAACACGGATTGAAGCTTCTGTTGTTGTTGAAGATGTCGCAGTTAAAGCACTTTGCTCTAAACGATTAAGAGAATCTTCTAATATTGCTTTTTGCTGAATGGCAACACTTTGACGTAAAATATAAATAGAGTTTACTGATGCAATTTTGGGATCTACTTCAATATAAGGTAATAAACGCTTTAACGTTGTTCCACGTTTAACTGGAAATCTATTTTTACCTGATGTAGCCCCCTGAACTGACACCATAATAGTTTGACTAGGTTTGCTAGAAATAAATTCTACAATATCACCATCTTGTAATATTTCATTTTTAAATTCATTTATAGTTAAATATTTATTAATTGGTTCATTATACCGTACACCACTTATACCAACATGAGAAACGCCAGGATACGGTGCACAATAATCAATTAAATTTGACCCTTTACTTTTGCCTGTTAATTCATAAACAGCTTCATCTCTAATTGCCCCAATGGCTGCTATACCTGTATTTTTTTCTCTAATTAAAATTACATCTCCTTCTTTTAACTTTACATTAGGTAAATCTCCATATAGAGCAAAATCATATAAGTCAACGTTAGCAATAACTTTTCGATTTCGTAGTACACTTATTTTACGATAACTTCCTCTTTCTGCATCTATTCCACCTGCTCTATCAATAAAAGAAAGAACTGAATCATGTGAATTACCCGCATATTTTCCAGGACGTACTACAAAACCAGTTACAAAAATAGACATAGGTAACGCTGTTTGTAAATTTACATACAAATCAACATTATTTGTATAAACAGAAGAAACTTTTGATTTTATAACAGAACTTAATTTAGATTGACTACAACCTAAAACATTAATTGGTCCTACTTCTGGAATAAAAATATTACCTTGAATATCAACAATTAAAACAGATGAAAAATTAGCTGCCCCCCAAATTAATACCTCTATTCTATCTCCTACTTGAATTTTGTAATCTTGATTTATCGAAAAACTATAAGCAGAAGAAAAATTACCTTCAAAAAGATTACTTGCAAATGGATATAATGCCTTTGATGACAACATTAATAAAGGTGATTGTGCCCATGCAGGAGGAGCTTGTACTCCAATAGAGGTTTTATTATGAATAGTTATTGGTCCTTGCTCTTGAAAACTTTGCAAACCACTTGATAACATATTTGCCATAGCAGCTTGTTGAGACATATCATTAGCAGATGTTCCCATTTTTGCTGACTTACTTTTCTCAACACTTTGCCCAACAGATGCACTTTTTGCTACCCAATTAGCATCTACTGCGTAAACCATATTTACGGGAGATAATAATAAAAAACATAAAATTAACGAAAGTATTTTTTTCATAATTAAAATCCTGTATGTTCTCTTACTGCGGCAACAATGAGAGATACAAGAGCTAATCCTAACAAAGTTGCACAAAATGTATAAAACGTAAATAAATATACTTTTGGATATAAAGATTCATCTGGTAATGTTGGCTCTTGAATAGATACCAAATACCTACTTTGAGACATCTGATTAACCCTAGCAACCTCTAATGCTTTCATTGCTGTTACTTGTTGCTCTTGAGCAAATTTTAAATCCAAAGCCAAACCTTCATATTCAGCCACAACCGAACTTAGTGTTAAATCATTAGATCTTGCACTAGCTATTTTAGCATTTTCCACTGCCAATTGTTTTTTTACAGCCTCAAGTGAAACCTTTAATGCTTTTACTTGGGGTGCATTTTCTTTCATAATCAATAATGCTTGATTTAATTCTGTTTGCAACTTTGTTTGCTCAGCTTCTAAAGCACCAACTCTACTTTGCATTCCTGATGCCATTACTTCAGGATCAAAAGTAGAATGTTTTTCTCTAAAATTTCTCATTGCTAATTGAGCATTTTTCACTTTATTTTGTGAAATTTCTAATTCTTTTTGAGCCAACATAAGAGAATCATTTTGCAATCTATCATTCATTCTGTTGATCAATGTTTCACATTTTAATAAAATTTCTTTTGAAATTTGCTGTGCCATTTCTGGAGTATATGCTTTAACTTCTAAACTAATAACCCCTGACTCAGTATCTAAACTTGATGAAACAGCCCATAACCAATACTTCATAAAATCTTGATTGGTAGCGACTTTTGATAATCTTGATAACAAATCATAATCAGAATTAGAAAAATGTTTTTTTATCTGTAAAGCTTCATCAACTTCTTTACCTAGCTTTAAAGAGTTTAAATATTCCAAAACAATAAAATTATCACTATTAGAAGCTCCATTTCCTCCAACAAGCAAAGATCCAATATCTACACCTGTAAAAGTCGGATTTGTATTTTTTACTGAAAATTTTGTTAATGAAATATACATTGGCGATGCAAAAAAATTATAGTATAAAAAAACAAATAACGTAGGCAAAGCAACAAAGAAAAATAATAAACGTGAAATAGAAAAAAATCTTTTTCGAATTATAACATCCTTTACAGCACAACCAACAACATTAAATTTAAAATCCTTTATACTTGAAATTACCTGTTTTGCCATTATAGCTTTTACATCATTTTTTACAGGAATAGTATCTTCTGATCCTATTACAACTTGCTTTTCATTAGAATCTGAATTTTCATTTACAGATTTTTTCAAAATCTCATTTATCATTTGATTTTGCTTATTAATGTTATTATTAATTTCCTTCATTAAAATTATTTAACTCCGCGTTTTATCTCACAAATTTGATTATAAATTAGAAAAGCTGATTCCAAATTATCATATTGATACAATGTACCATCAAATAATATTGAAGCTATATCACAATTTTCTTTTATAACAGACGGACTATGTGAAACAACAATTAATGTTGCTGTTTTTTTTCTTTCATTAAAAACTTCTACACTTTTTTTTCTAAAAGTAGCATCTCCAACAGCATGAGCTTCATCAATCAAATAAAAATCAAATCCTATGGCCATTGATAAGCCAAAGGCTAATTTTGCTTTCATACCAGATGAATAAGTACGAATGGGCATATCCATATATGCTCCTAATTCTGCAAAATCTTCTACAAAACGAACAACTTTATTTAAATCTGCACCATAAATTCTAGAAGTAAAACGTAAATTTTCTCTTCCTGTCAAACTACCATGAAAACCTCCAGCAAAACCTATTGGCCAAGAAACTCGTCCTTTTCGAATAACATTGCCTGAATCTGGTTTTTCTGTTCCACATAATATACGCATTAATGTTGATTTTCCTGCTCCATTCAATCCTAAAATACCAATACTTTTACCAGGCTCAAACTTAATATTTATATCATCAAGAACTTTTTTCACACCATGCGGTGTCTTATAATACTTATTTATATGTTGTAATTCAATCATAACGTTCTCACTTCATTAAAAG
>JAHHTE010000184.1 GCA_020024815.1 Mailhella sp. | reverse complement strand
CTAAAAACTCTTTTGCGTGCAAAAGAGTTTTTGTTTTTCCTACTTATAAAAAATATTATAAAGAAATATTATTATTCAATATATGAAAATAAATAACTTTTTAATTTTTGAGAAAAAAGACTTTTTACTAATACCCTAACATAGGCAAATGTATTGAAACTTGTTTCAAGACATTTGCCTGATTGAGGGGGATTGGGAGAAATCATTTCCCCCAAAGAAAAAAATATTCTTATAATTTTTGTAAACTTTCCCAAATTTGTAATGCTTTTTTCTTACCAACTTTAGGCAAATTACATAAATCATCAATACTTGCTTTTTTCATTTCTTCCAAACTAGAAAAATGCGACCAAAGCATTTTAGCAGTTTCTATTCCTATATTTGGTAAACGAAGTAATTCAGCATCTAAACTTTGTTTTGTTCGTGCTTGCCTATGCCTACCTATGGCAAAATTATGCGTTGCATCGCGAATAGATTGTAAAAACAAAAGTTCGTGGCTACCTTCTTTAAACGGAAGTGGATTAGTTCTATTAGGTAAAAATATTCTATCAGAAACATTTCCAGCTCTTCGATCTTGATGTCCTTCTTCATCTCGTGCTTTTGCAATACCAGCTAAGGTAAAAGGTAATTGCCCTTCTTCTAAATCAAAACTTTGCGAATCACGAATATGAATAGTGGAAAAATATTCTTGAAAGCTTGCATTTACAGCATTTACTTGCCCTCTTCCACCATCAATTAAAAGTAAATGTGGCCAAGGAGCTCCATGTTCTGCTCTTCTTTTAGCCCATTGTGATAAAGCAAAATAATCATCACCATGAGCATTTTCAATATTCCATACTCTATATTCTGATTTATGTGGCTTACCGTCTTGATAAACCACAAGACCAACTTTTGTGCTTGTTCCACTTGTATGAGAAACATCAACACATTCTATACGCCGCATTGGTTCTTGTACTTTAAATAACGCTGCAAGCCTTTGATCCATTCCTAAATCAGAGCGTTTATATACAGTTTCCTTTGCATTGCTTTTTGCCATGTCTACAAGCTGTTGATCTTCTTTTGTTCTTGCAGCAATAATTCTAACATTTCCCCCACGCCATTCAGAAAGCATTGTTGCAATACTTTCAAAATCATCATCTTGTTCATGTAAAGAAAAATCAAAAGCACCAATTAATGCTGGATTTTCTGTATTTTCTTGTTCTTCTTTAACTATCCATGGTAACACTATTCTAGGTGGAATATCTTTATCTTGCGTATAAAATTGCGTTAAAAATCCGAGCATTAACTCATAAGCATCTTCCATAACAAGACCAGCCCAAAAAAAAGTTGCTTTATCAATTACTTGTCCACCTCGAACAAACAAAATAGCTAAGGCTAATCCATCGCCTCGTGAAGTAATTCCCACAACGTCCATATCAGCACCATTATTTAAAACAACCCCCTGTTTTTCAACTGTTTTTTCAATGGCTATACGTTGATCTCGTAATTCTGCAGCTTTTTCAAATTCTAAATTTTCTGAAGCTTCTTCCATTTTTTCTGTTATACTATCAATAAGTTCTTTTGATTTTCCAGAAAGTAATAATTCTACCTTATGAATCATCTCTTGATATTCTATTTGACTTACATTTCCAGTACATGGAGCTAAACACAAACCAATATGATGATATAAACAAGGTCTTACTCTATTTTGCATTGCTCTATCATTGCATCGCCGTAAAGGAAAAACATTATGCAAAGTTTTCCATGTCTCTCTTGCAGCTTGTGATGATGTAAACGGTCCAAAATAGTGTGAACCATCTTTTTTTACTTTACGTACAACCTCAAGGCGTGGAAACAAATTTTTTACAGCAATTCTAAATAAAATATATTGTTTATCATCACGTAAAACAATATTATAATGTGGTCTATGTTTTTTTATGAGACTTGCTTCTAATAAAAGAGCCTCTTTTTCTGTATTTGTTGTTAAAAACTCAATAGATACAGCATGACTCATCATTGCTTTTGTTTTTGAAGTAAGCTGATTATCAGGTCGAAAATATGATAAAACACGTTTTTTCAAATTCCGTGCTTTACCTACATATATAATTCTCCCACCTTTATCTTTATAAATATATACCCCAGGTGTTTGAGGGATTTCATTTGGTCTTTCCATATTTTCCTCGTAACCAAAATATAGCATAGAGCATTTTTTGCTACAATATTTTATTCCATTTTTAATGAATATATATTGACTTTTCTTATTAGTAATAATATCTATTAAGAAAAGTATTATGAAAACCCAACATTTCCACTTTACAAAAAAAGTAAACTTTCTAATAAATATGCTTTTATTGACTTTTGACTACAATAAGCATATTAGAAAGTTACTTTTTTCATTATCTTTTAAAATTGTGAGGTTTTTATGCCAAACTATGTTTATTTTCTACTTGCCTGTGTTGCATTAATCGTTGGTTATGCAATATATGGTACTATCGTTGCAAAATTATTTGGTGAAGATCCAAATCGCCCTACTCCAGCTATGACAATGGCAGATGGTGTTGACTATGTTCCTATGAAACCTGCTAATATTTGGCTTATTCAGCTTTTAAATATTGCTGGTATTGGACCTATTTTTGGACCTATTCTTGGTGCGTTATATGGTCCTAGTGCTCTTGTATGGATTGTAGTTGGTTCTATTTTTGCTGGTGGTGTACATGATTATCTTTCAGGTATGCTCTCTATTCGCTATAAAGGTACTAACGTTCCAAATATTGTAGGCTATAACTTAGGTACTGCTTTTAAATACCTTATGCAAGTATTTGCTATTATTCTTCTTTTACTTGTTGGTGTTGTTTTTGTTACTTCTCCTGCTCTTCTTCTTAAAAACCTTACCTCAATTGACGCAAATATTTGGTTAATTATTATTTTTATATACTATTTCTTAGCAACAATTTTACCAATTGATAAAATTATTGGCCGTTTTTATCCTATTTTTGGTGCTATTCTTCTTATCATGGCTGCAGGTATGACAATCATGCTCTTTGTAAAAGGTTATGATTTTTATCCAAGTGCTGAATTTGTAAACCAATATCCTGGTGAAAATCCACTTCCTATGTGGCCTCTTATCTTTGTTACTATTGCTTGTGGTGCTTTATCTGGTTTCCATGCAACTCAATCTCCAATTATGTCCCGTTGTGTTACAAATGAAAGACTTGGTAAACCAATTTTCTATGGTTCTATGATTGGTGAAGGATTTATTGCTCTTATTTGGGCAACTGTTGGTATGACTTTCTATCATAGCCCTGCTGAACTTCAAGCTGCTATGGCAAATGGCGGTCCTGCTGCTGTTGTTAATGAAACTGCAATTTCTCTTATGGGTAAATTTGGTGGTTTCCTTGCTGTTCTTGGGGTTATTGTTCTTCCTATTACCTCTGGTGATACAGCTTTCCGTGCTGCTCGTCTTACCATTGCAGAAGTTTTTGATTTTTCTCAATCTCAAAGAAAAAATCGTTTGTTAATTGCTATTCCTCTTTTTGTACTTGGTGCAATTATTTCACAAATTGATTTTAACATTATTTGGCGTTACTTTGGTTGGTCCAACCAAACATTAGCGTGCATTATGCTTTGGGCTGGAGCTGCTTACCTTTATCATAGAGGACGTTTCCACTGGATAGCTTCTTTACCTGCAACCTTTATGACTGCTGTTGTTGTAACCTTTATTTGTTCTCAAAAAATTGGTTTTGGTATGCCAATGCAAATTTCAAATTATATTGGTATTGGTTCTGCCATTATCGCTCTTGGTGCTTTCATTATTTTTGCAAAGCGTCCAGTTAAAAGTGAACCACAAGAATAATTTTTTATTCTTACAATAATAAAAAAGGTCGGTTATTACCGACCTTTTCTTTTTTGAGAGGAGAACTTTTGAAAAAGTTCCCCTCTCAAACTCTCCCCTCAAAA
>JAHHTE010000183.1 GCA_020024815.1 Mailhella sp. | reverse complement strand
CAAAAAAAACGGTAAAAGTTTTCTGGCTAGTGGGGGGTTTGGGGGTGGGATGGCAAAAAAAAAAACAAAATTGGGTCTTGGGTGGTTATAATTGTAAAAAAAAGAAAATTATTATATAATATACATTATTTTTAAGGGATACAAACATGTCTGATTTAAGCGATTTTATGAATAATCCTGTAAATGAACCTAAGAAACGACAATATAAGAAAAAAAATTCAACAGGAGCAGATCTTAGTCAAACTCAAGAAGATTTGTTTAAAAAAGTTCCACCACATAATGCAGATGCAGAAGCTGCTGTTTTAAGTGGTATTTTTTTACGCCCTGAACTTTTAAATGATATTTTAGATGTTGTTAGTGCTGATGATTTTTATTTTCCTGCAAATAAATATTTATTCCAAGCTGTTACAGACCTTTATATAAAAAATATTACCCCTGATATTGTTACAGTTTTAGATTGGTTACAAAATAAAAAATTATTAGAAGAAGTTGGTGGAGCAGAACGACTTGCAATGCTTGCTGAATCAGTAGTTAGTGGTGCAAATGCTCCGTATTATGCAAAAATTGTAAAAGAAAAATCTTTACTTCGATCTTTAATTCAATCATCTGCAAATATTATAAGTTCTTGCTTTGATGGAACAAATGATGTTTCAATGCTTTTAGATGAAGCTGAAAAAACGATTTTTGGCATATCTGAAAAAAATGATACAAAAACATATATGGCTAGTGCTGAAATTTTAGATTCTGTTTTTGATACTATTACTGAACGATATAAAAATAAAGGTAGAACAACAGGATTAGCAACAGATTATACAGATCTTGATCGTATGACAGGTGGATTTCAAGCATCTGACCTTATTATTTTAGCAGCACGTCCTTCAATGGGAAAAACAGCTTTTGCATTAAATCTAGCTGCTCGAGCTGCAATAAAAAATAATGCAACAGTTGCAATTTTTTCTTTAGAAATGAGTAAAGAATCATTGATGGAACGTCTTTTATGTTCATGGGGGCATGTTGAACTTGGCAAAGTTCGTAAAGGAACAATGGAACAAGATGATTGGGAAAAATTAAGTGATGCAGCATCAGCATTAACTGCAAGTAAAATTTTTATTGATGATTCTTCTATGTTAACACCTTTAGAACTTCGAGCAAGATGTAGACGTATTCACGCACAACACGGTTTAGATTTTGTTGTAATTGACTATTTACAACTTATGCATTCCTCACGAAATGATTCTCGTGAGCTTGAAATTTCAGATATTTCTCGAAATTTAAAAGCATTAGCAAAAGAATTAAATATTCCTGTTTTAGCATTATCACAACTTAACCGTAAAACTGAAGAAAGAGCTGATAAAAGACCTATGCTTTCTGACTTACGGGAATCAGGAGCTATTGAACAAGATGCTGACCTTATTATGTTTATTCATAGAGATGATTATTATGCGTCAAAAAAAGGTAATGTTGAACGTAATGGCAAGGCAGAAATTATTATTGGTAAGCATCGTAATGGTCCAACAGGAACAGTGGAATTAAGTTTTATTCCACAGTACACTGCTTTTGGAAATTTAGAATATCGTTCTTATAATATTGAAGAAGCCGAGCAACGAGGCACTGAAACATTATAGGATATTATTAGTGAAAAAAAGTTTTAATTAAATACAACTTTACAATGATAAATTTAGATTTATATATACATTAATCTAATTAGGAGTAATTATTATGTGGGAATATACAGATAAAGTTCGTGAATATTTTTTAAATCCTCGTAATGCAGGTGATATGCCTGATGCTAATGGTATTGGTGAAGTAGGTAGCCTTGCATGTGGTGATGCTCTAAAACTTTTTCTTAAAATTAATGATCAAGGAATAATTGAAAAAGCAAGTTTCCAAACTTTTGGCTGTGCTAGTGCTATTGCCTCAAGTTCTGCTTTAACAGAAATTATTATTGGTAAAACTATTGAAGAAGCAAGTAAAGTTACCAATAAAGATATTGCAGAATATTTAGGTGGCTTACCAAAAGAAAAAATGCACTGCTCTGTTATGGGTGAAGAAGCACTTGTTGCTGCAATTCGTAACTATAAAGGATTACCTCCTCTTGAACATGATGAAGAAGGTAAACTTATTTGTAAATGTTTTGGTATTACTGATAATCAAATTATTAAAGCTATTCGTGAAAATGGATTACAAACCATTGAAGAAGTAACTAATTTTACAAAAGCAGGTGGAGCTTGTGGAACATGTCTTGATGCTATTGGACAAATTCTTGAAAGCGAAAAAAATGCAGGTCTTGCATTAAATGAAATTAAACCTGTTGTGAAAAAGCCTTTAAGCAATATCCAAAAAATGCAAAAGATTATGCAAGTTCTTAATGAAGATATTCGCCCAAGACTCACACAAGATGGTGGAGACGTAGAACTTATTGATGTTGATGGTAATAATGTAATTGTTTCATTACGTGGTGCTTGTGCCTCTTGCCGTCAAAGCCACCTTACATTAAAAAATCTTGTTGAAGCGATGTTAAAAGAACATGTTGACGAAAATCTTGTAGTTATTGAAGGATAAGATCATGTCAAATATTATTTATATGGATAATAATGCTACCACAATGGTTGCACCTGAAGTATTAGACGCAATGTTACCTTTTTTTAAAAATTTATATGGTAATGCTTCTAGTATGCATACTTTTGGTGGACAAGTAGGAAAGCATATTAAAGAAGCTCGTGAACAAGTGGCAAATCTTTTAGGTGCATTGCCTGATGAAATTTTGTTTACTTCTTGTGGCACTGAAAGTGATAATACTGCTGTAATTTCTGCAATAGAAACACAACCTGAAAAAAAACACTTTATCACTACTCGTGTAGAGCATGCTGCAATGCTTGCTATGGGTGATTATTTAGAAAAAAAAGGATATGAAGTTACATATCTTTCTGTTGATAAACATGGACAATTAGATTTAGCAGAATTAGAAGCAGCTATTCGTCCTGATACAGCACTTGTTTCTGTTATGTATGCCAATAATGAAACAGGTACTATTTTCCCTATTGCAAAAATTGCTGAAATTGTAAAATCAAAAGGTGTACTTTTCCATGTTGATGCTGTGCAAGCAGTAGGTAAAGAAATTATTGATTTGAAAAAACTTCCTATTGATTTTCTTGCCCTTTCTGGACATAAATTACATGCACCAAAAGGTATTGGCGTTTTATATATTCGTCGTGGTACTCGTTTTCGTCCTTTTCTTCGCGGTGGACATCAAGAACGTGGTCGCCGTGCAGGAACAGAAAATGCCCCATATATTATTGGCTTAGGAAAAGCTTGCGAACTTGCTGGAAGCAATATTGTTACAGAAAGAACTCAAGTAGCAAAACTTCGTGATATGCTTGAAGAAGGCATTGTTTCAAAAGTTCCAAATTCTATTGTTAATGGTGATAGAGAACACAGATTACCAAATACAACAAGTATTGCTTTTGAAGCTGTTGAAGGTGAAGCAATTTTACTTATGCTCGATCAATTTGGTATTTGTGCAAGCTCTGGTTCTGCTTGTACTTCTGGTAGCTTAGAACCTTCTCATGTATTACGTGCAATGGGTGTTCCTTTTAACTATGCACATGGCTCTATCCGTTTTAGTTTATCACGTTATACTACTGAAGAAGAAGTAAAAAAAGTTATTGAAGTAACACCAAAAATTATTGAAAACCTAAGAGCTATTTCTCCATTTAGAGGAAAAAGTTTCTAAACAGATATAAAAAAAGCCCCGATTGGGGCTTTTTTTATATAGAAAAATTTTTATAAATATTATTCACAATACCATATAATACGTTATTACCTAATTACATTAACTATGATTTTATATAAATTTATTATTTTTCTAAAAAATTCTTTATAACTGGTGCGTCTGACAGGAATCGAACCTGTGGCCTTAAGCTCCGGAGGCTTACGCTCTATCCAACTGAGCTACAAACGCACAATTTAAGCAATATGC
>JAHHTE010000182.1 GCA_020024815.1 Mailhella sp. | reverse complement strand
GAGTGGGGGTGTGGGGGAGAACTTTTTATAAAAAGTTCTCCCCCACACAGAAAAATTAAATTGTTTTTGAAAAAGCTTCTTTAAGCCATGTAGGAATACGAATAGCTTTACCTTGTAAATAAGTAATGGCGTGAATTGTGTATCCTGTTGTTAAGATATTATTAAATTCTTCATCATAAATTTCATATTCAAATTTTAGGGAGGCATTTTTCCATTCGGAAATAGCAACTCTAACTTGTAAAACATCATCATAGCGTGCAGGCTTTTTGTACTTAACATTAAGTTCTGCAACAGGAAGCATTATGCCTTTTTTTTCCATTTCTTTGTAGGGAAATTGCATTGCATGGCTAAAGGCTGTGCGTGATCTTTCAAAAATGTGTGCATATTCAGCATAATAGACAACACCCATAGCATCAGTTTCACCATAAGAAACATGATGTGTATAGAAAATATTTGGTTCTGCAAAATTATTGTTAATCATTTTTTATCCTTAATTTTATAATAAAAAAGTATATTTTTATTTATATTTTTTAGCAAGTTTTGATTGTCAAAAAAATGTCTAGAAAAAAAATATTCTATTAAAAATTTGACAAAATATTATATAATATATTGAAATAAAATAATAAATAAATATTGGCATGTAAAATGCTTTTATTAGCATATCTGTTATGGAGGTCAATATGAAAAGTTTAGATCAAGATCATATGCAATTAGTAAGCCGTGTTATGGACATGCAGTTACAGCGTCAAAACGTTATTATGGGTAACATTACTAATGTAAACACTCCAAATTATAAACCATTAGAGCTTACTTTTGAAAAAGAATTACAAGATGCATTAAACCTTGATGCAAAAGGTAAAATGTCTCGTACTAGCAGTGGGCATATTCCATCAATTTTTGATACAAATACGTTTAATGCTGATTGGACACGTCGTTTTATGCCAAGACGAGCTCATGGTGAAGATCGAGTAAATATTGATAAAGAAATGGTAAAAATGGCAAAAAATAATTTACAATATACAACATTATCTCAAATAACAAAAAGTGGTTATGATGGATTAAAAACCGTTATTGCCGAAGGATCTAAGGTATAATTATGGATTTCATGACAGCATTAGATGTGAGTGCTTCTGGCTTAACAGCAGAAAGAACACAATTAAATATTACTGCAATGAATATTGCAAATGCTAAAACTACTCGTATGGCAGGTGGATATGGTCCATATCAACGTAAAGCTGTTGTAAAAGAACTTAGCGATCTTGATAATCCATTTGGAAAACATATGGCAACTGCGTTAGATAGACAAGTAAAAGGTGTTAAAGTAGTTGGTATTGCAACAGATTCTCGTCCAAGTAAACGTGTGTATGAACCAGGACATCCTGACGCAGACAAAGAAGGTTATGTAGAATATCCTGATATTAACGTTGTTGAAGAAATGGCAATGATGATGACAGCACAAAGAAACTATGATGCGAATACAACCGCGATTGACTCCATAAAGGCAATGTTTACAAAAGCATTAGAAATTGGTAAATAGAGGGAATAACAATGAGTATTGCAATGACAGGATTAGTAGCTTACAATAAAGCACTTGAAGATTTTAAATCAACTCAACAAGATGTAGCAAAATCAACTGTAAATCTTGAGAGAGAAATTCCAACAGCACAAAAATCTTTTAGTGAAACCTTGACAGAATCTCTAAAAGAAGTAAATAACTTGCAAGCAAAAAAGAATGATATGATTACTTCTTTTGCTTCAGGTGAAACACAAAATGTTCACGAGCTTATGATTAGTATGCAAAAAGCTAGTGTTGCTATGAGCCTTACATCAGCTGTACGTAATAAGGTGATTGAAGGTTACAAAGAATTAAGCAAATTGCAATTCTAATATGTTTTAGTTTAGTAGGAGTGGAGAATAGATTATGCATCCAATGATTGAGAAAAATTTAGAAAGAGTGAAAAATTTTTGGGGTAAATTTACTTTAAACCAAAAAATTATGATGGTGGCTGGAACTGCTTTTGTTCTTGCGTTATTCATTATTTTCACTGTTTGGGCAACTCGTCCAAATTATCAAACATTGTACTCAAATCTCTCCCCTGAAGATGCTAACCGTGTAGTAAATATTCTTAAAAGTTCCAATGTGTCTTATCAATTAGCGAATAATGGAACAGCTATTTTAGTTCCTGATTCAATGGTTAACAGCTTGCGTATTAAAATTGCAGGTGAAGGTAATTTGGTAGGACAAGGTATTGGTTTTGAAATTTTTGATACTGTGCAAATGGGACAAACGGATTTTGTGCAACGTATCAATTATCAACGTGCATTACAAGGTGAATTAGCTAGAACTTTGGCTGATTTTCCAAATGTTGAAAGTGCAAGAGTCCATCTTGTTATTCCAGAAAAAAGTCTTTTTATTGAAGAACAACAAGAACCATCTGCTTCTGTTATTTTACGTCTTGATGAACCTGGTAAACGTTTTACTAAAAAAGAAATTGATGCAATGGTCAATTTATTGACAATGGCTGTTGAAGGATTGGAATCTTTTAATGTTTCAATTTCTGATAATAATGGTAAAGCTCTTTATGCACCAAAAGAAGAAGGTGGAATTAATGACTCTCAATTAGATTATCGTCTTCGTTATGAAGCAAATATGGAACGTAGAATTCAAGAACTTCTTGCTCCTGTTCTTGGTATGGGTAAACTTATTGCAAAAGTAAGTGCTGATATTGATTATAGTCAAAGAACTATTCGCCGTGAAATTTTTGACCCAGAAGGACAAGTGGTTCGTTCCGAACAAAGAACAGAAGAACAACAATCAGGTCGTGCAAATCTTGGTGCAGATGCTGCTGATGTAAACTTTCGTGGTGATGGTCTTGGTAATTCTCTTAGTACACAAGAGGGAAACCGTGAAGAACGTCTTACAAACTATGAAATTAATAAAGAAGAACAAAATATTGTAACTGATAAAGGTAGTGTTCGTCGTCTTACTGTTGCCGTTGCTGTTGATGGACATTATGCTAAAAATTCTTTAGGTGAATGGGAATATGTTCCTCGCACTGAAGCTGAACTTAATCAAATTAAACAACTTGTAGCTAATGCTGTGGGTATTGATATTGCTCGCGGTGATACTATTGAAGTAAGCAATATGGCTTTTGGTGAGTCTATTGTTCCTGAAGAACCTAATGCTCTTGAACTTCTTCTTGAATTTGCTAGAACAATGGGAGCTCCACTTCTTACCGCACTTCTTATCTTCATCTTTATTATGTTAGTTGTTCGTCCTGCTATTTTGACTCTTATTCGTCCAAAAGTAGAAGCAGGAGAAGTTTTAGAAGGCTTAGAAGGGTTACCAGCAGCTGAAGAACAATATGCTCTTTATGAGGCTCAAGAAAAAGAAGCTAGAGAAGCAGCAGAAAAAGCTCGTCAAGCTCTTACAGAAGAACAAAATGATGATTTATATTCACTTGCTCCAAATGCAACTCTTGAAGAAGTAAAAGGTAGAGCATTACAATTAGCAGAAAGAAATATGGATCAAACTATACGTCTTATGCGTCGCTGGATGCATAATGATACAAAAGAAATTACAAAAGCTGCATAAGGATATTTTATGAGCAATGCATCTAATACTTCTAGTGCATCTAATAATAATCCAAAAAAAACTAACCATGTTGAATACCAACAAAGAATTGCTCCAATAAAAAATGAAATTCTAAATCTTGGAGAACGTAACATGGAAAATACTATACGCGTAATAAGACGCTGGTTAAATGATGATACAAGGATAATAAATCAATATATTTTAGATAAGTATGGAAAAGAAATAAATTATCCTAAAGAATAATAAAAAAGACTAACAAATAATAATTTGTTAGTCTTTTTTTTTGATTAATTTGTTCTATTGTTAAAATAAGATAACTTATGATTTTTTATGTGGAAAATAAAAACTCTTTTGCACGCAAAAGAGTTTTTGGATTAAAAAGTTTTGAGGAGAGAG
>JAHHTE010000181.1 GCA_020024815.1 Mailhella sp. | reverse complement strand
CTTGTCTTCCAAATCCCCAAATAAAGCATAAAAAATATTTCAAAACACCATACACTAAGAATAAATACCCATATAACAAATAAACGTTTACCAATATGTTTATAATGAAATCTTAAAAAAATTTCTTGCTGACGTTTTTTTGTATATCTTAAACGACAAAAGAAAAAAGGACAAAGCAATAATATCACCACAATCATTATATAACATAGCAAATTCAATTCTAATTTATAGCAAAAAGTCAATAATAAACAAAAAAAATCTAGATACCAGCACCACATAATTAATGTTTCCCCATCACCTGGTACCATTTCTTTCCTATGAAAAACTTCTCCAATAAACCAAATATAATCAACATAATTAAATAAGTTCATAAGCATTACATTTTATATAACTAATTTTAAAAATATAAAATTAAATAAAAAAGGACTTATGATAACAAATGATACCATAAGTCCTAAAAATTTGGTAGCAAGGGGGAGACTCGAACTCTCGACAACACGGGTATGAACCGTGTGCTCTAACCAACTGAGCTACCTTGCCACAAGTAGTTTCAACGTGAAAAGATATTTATATGTATTTTAAAAAAAAGGCAAGCATTTTTTTACATTTTTTTATATTTTTTTCATTATTATTATTTTATCATATTATTTCAACTAATTAACCATAAAATAATAAACAGGGATAACTAATAAAAATCTATAAATAGCAAAAGGTATTAAACCCACTTTAGAAAGCATTGCAATAAAACCTTTTATAGCCAATAAAGCAGAAAGAAAAGAAACAAAAGTTCCAATAGCAAAAAAAGAAATATCATCAGCACCAATCAAATGATATGATTTCCACAAATCATACATAGCAGCACCTACAATAATAGGAACAGCAGCTAAAAAACTATATTCAGCAGCAACTTCCCTTTTTACCCCAAGTAACATACCTCCGCAAATAGTTGATGCAGAACGGGAAAAACCAGGAATTAACGCACAACACTGAAAAAGTCCTATTCCAAAAGCTGTTTTTATATCTAATTCATCTATACTTTGAAATTTTACATTATATTGTTTTTTCTCCACAAAAACCATTAAAATAGCTCCTAAAAATAATGCAATAGCAACAACTTGAGGGGTAAATAACATTTTAATAGTTGAATGTAATAATAGACCTAAACTTGCACCTGGTAATGTTGTAAGTATTAAAAGAAATATACCACGTAATCCACTAAATGCTTTTTTTTCTATACCTTTTTTAGGAAACAATAACCCCCAAAACCTATTAAAATAACATAGAATAACAGCAAGCATTGCTCCTATTTGAATAAAAACTTCAAAAGTATCACTCAAATCACCTGATAATCCTAATAATTCACCAGTTAAAATTAAATGTCCTGTTGAAGATACAGGTAAAAATTCTGTAAGCCCTTCAACAAGCCCCATAACACATGCTATTAAGTATAAATCCATATTTTTTCCTTATAATTTTTGCAGTTAATAGCGTATTTTTTTTTTTTACACAAACAGAAAATATCTTTTTAAAAGCTTGACATTTGATTTTAACAAATTAAAAATAGCATATTATATTTAATAAAATGAGATCAAATTATGTATTATGAATTTACTGATGATTTAAAAACAGGTAACACAACTATTGATAGCGAACACAGAACCCTTATAAAAGCTGCAAACGATGCTTTACAAGCAATAAAACAAGGAAAAGGTATTCAAGAACTTGAATCTACCGTAGCATTTTTAGCCTCATACACAAAAACTCACTTTGGAAATGAAGGATCATTACAAGATAAGTATGAATACCCTGACAGAAGACGTCATAAACTTTGGCATGAAAGTTATATTCGAGATATTGAATTAACATATTCACGTTTACAAAAAGAAGGAACATCTCCTGTATTAGTTTCAGAATTAGAACGTCGAATAGTCATTTTAATTGCTCATATAAAAGAACAAGATACAAAAGTGGCAGCACATATTCAAATGTATATTGATAACAATCATTCATAGGTAATAGCTATGCATTATGAATTTACAAAAAGTTTAGAAACTGGACATGAAATCATTGACAATGAACATAGAATGATCATTCAACGTGCGAATGAAATTCTTATTGCTATTGAAGAAGGATTAAGTGATAAAAAGGTCCTAGAAGCAATCAATACCTTTGCAAAATACATAAATACACACTTTCCACATGAAGAAGCTCTTCAAGAAAAATTTTTTTATCCAAATATTCGTTTTCATAAACTATGGCATCAAAGCTATACAAAAGAAATTGATTTAACATGTAACAGAATTTTAACTGAAGGTATTTCTAATGTAACTATTGCAGAATTAAAACGCCGTATTGAAACTCTTATTCAACATATTTTACTTGAAGATTCTCGTGTTGCAAAACATATTCAAAGTATTATAAAAAATAATGAGGAAAAATAATGAAAATTCTTGCTATTAACGGAAGTCCTAGAGCAAATAGTAATACTCGTCAATTAATTGATCGCTGTTTAAAACCCATGCAAGAAAAAGGCTATAATACAGAAATTATCCAAGTTGGTGGAGTTTTACTACATGGCTGTAATGCTTGTCGTTCCTGCAAAAAAACAGGACGATGTATTTATAATGATGACCCTATCAACGAATGGATTGAAAAAATGAAAGAAGCTGATGCCATTATTTTAGCATCTCCAACATATTATGCAAATATGACATCAGAATTAAAAGCATTTATTGATAGAACAGGTTATCCTCTTAGTACAAATAAACTTTTATCTCGTAAAGTTGGTGCTCCCATTGTTGCAGCAAGACGTGGTGGAGCTATCAATGTTTACAATACTATTATGGCATATTTTGGTATTCATAATATGATTGTTCCAATGAGTAGCTATTGGAATATGGGATATGGTTTAGAACAAGGTGATGTTCAAAATGATGAAGAAGGTATGCGTACTATGGATAATCTTGGTGAAAACATGATTTATCTTCTTGAAAAGCTTCATGCATAAACTTCATCAAATATAATGAGTATACTAACAAAACAAGAAAAACTTATTATTTTTCATGCAGGTTCTTTAAATAAGCCATTTACAGAAATAGAAAAACAATTTTCTATTCTCTTTCCTCATATTCAAATAATTCGTGAATCTGGTGGATCAAATACATTAATTCAATCTATAATAAAAGGTAAATCAGCTGATATTATGGTATCAGCTGATTTTGAAATTATTAATAAAAATCTTATACCTAATTTTGCAACATATAATATTTGTTTTGCACAAAATAAAATTGTACTTTGCTATACAGAAAAAAGCCGTTATCAACAAAAAATTAATAAACATAATTGGTATGAAATTTTACAAAAACCTGACGTTACATGGGCTCATACTAATCCAGATTATGATCCTTGTGGTTATCGTAGTCTTATGGTTATACAATTGGCAGAACAATTTTATTCTCAACCGCGTTTATATTCACAATTAATACAAAATCCCAATAGATATATTTACCCTACTTCTAAAGAACTTTTAAACGTACTTTCAAATAATACAATAGATTATATATGGGAATATCAATCAGTTGCAGAACAAAACAATTTTCATTACATAAATTTTGATGATCAAATTAATTTATCCAATTTTCATTATAATTCATCATATAAAAATGCAATTGTAACAATAACAAACTCATCAGATAAAACAAGTATTCAAACAGGAAAAGCAATTATATATGGTATTACCGCAATAAAAAATAGTCCACACTATCAATCAGCAATTACTTTTCTTGAATTTTTACTTTCACCACAATATGGAATGAAAATACTCCAAGAACAAGGACAACCAGTACTCTCCCCTGCTTTTGTTACTACAAAAGAAGAATTTCAAGCTCTTCCTTTATCTTTATCTTTGGTTACTTTTATATAAATTTCTTATTTAATTTAGGGATAGGACTTTTTATAAAAAGTCCTATCCCTAAAACCCCCTTTCAAAAATTTTTATCAAAAAAATAT
>JAHHTE010000180.1 GCA_020024815.1 Mailhella sp. | reverse complement strand
CCCTTCAAGAGTGCCCTTTTCATAATATTAAATATGATCCCTTTATACTTTAATTTTATAATAACATAATTACTATTAATGAAAAAAAGAACATAATAGTCATTATATTATAATTATAATTTATATTGCACGAATAATACAAACACAACCAGAAATAACTAAAACAAATAATAAAATATTTCTAAATAATTGTGCATTAATTCTACGAGCAATGGGAATAGAACAAAGAATACCAAAAATTGCAGCAGGAATACCAAGTGCTGCATATTGCAATACTTCTATATGGTATAATCCCCCCATAGCTTGAATAATACACGCAATAGCGTAAGCTCCAGTTGAAAACATATTCATTGTTCCAACTGATTCATGGTGTCCCCAGCCAAGATGAAGAGTATAAATTCCTACTGGTGGATTACCAAAAGAAATAGCTGTCGTCATAACCCCAGCACAAAATCCTGCTAAAATTCCTTTACCAAGTGTTTCTTTATTTTTTATTTGAGAAACTTTTTTATTAAATTGCCAAACGACAAATAATAACAAAACAATACCAATAATAAATTGTAATAAACGAGGAGCAATAAAAATAAGCAAGCCTAATCCGACAAAAGATCCGGGTATTGTGCCAATAAATAATGCTTTTATTGTACTAACCTTACAAGCATATCGATAATTCCAAGCCATATGAGCAGAAATAACCGTTACAACAATACAAGCAACAGGAACAAATTCTTGAGGCGACATAAAGATTGATAGAAAAGGTAAAGCAACCATAGCTGCCCCCATACCACTAATACCATTGACTAATCCCGCTAAAAACCAAGCAGTAACACAAAGTAACTCATTCATATCAAACTCCAAAGCCGTGCTAAAACAGATTAGCACGGCTTTTATAACAATTTACAATGCTTTATATCCTTCTCTAAATTAAGCAAAGTGGAATTTCTGGTACATAGGTTATAAGCAATAATACAAGGAGCATTAAAATTATCATTGGAACAACGCTACGAGCTAAGTCAGTAAGCTTTGCTTGTGATACACCACTTGCCACAAAGAGGTTTACACCAACAGGAGGAGTAATAAAACCAATAGCCAAGTTTACAACCATAACAATACCAAAGTGGAGAGGAGATACGCCCACACTGATAATTACAGGAAGTAAAATAGGTGTAAGAATAACAATAGCAGCTAAGGCTTCCATAAAGATACCAACAATAAGTAAAAGTATATTGATAAGTAATAAAATAACCCACTTATTATTTGTATAATCTAAAATTGTACGGGCAATAGTACCTGGTACATCTTCAATAGTCATTATGTTTCCAAAAAGAGTAGCCATTGCCATAAGAATAATAATAGTAGCAGAAGTTTCTGTAATTTCAATGCAGCAACGAATAAGTGTACGAGTATTAAGTTGTTTATAAACAAAAACACCTACAATTAATCCATAAAAAGCAGCAACAGCAGCAGCTTCTGTTGGGGTCATAAAACCACCATAAATACCACCAAGAACAATAACAGGAACCATTAATGCCCACTTAGCGTCCCAAAAAGCTGCACCAAGTTTCTTTAAAGAACGATTTTCACTTTCACCTCTCCAGCCCATTTTGCGTGAATAAAAATACGCATAAGCCATAAGAACTAAACCAGTAAGTACACCCGGAATAATACCACCAATAAATAAATCCCCAATAGAAATTTGAGCAGATACCCCATAAACAACAAATGGGTTACTTGGCGGAATCATAACCCCAATAGCTCCAGATGCTGCAACTAAAGCACCTGCAAAAAACTTATTATATCCTCTTTCAATCATAGCAGGAATTGTTAATGAACCAATAGCAGCAACTGTTGCAGGTCCTGAACCAGAAATAGCACCAAAGAACATACAGGTTGCAACTGTTGTGAGAGCCATACCACCATGTAAACCACCTAACATTTCATCAGCAAGACGCAAAAGTCTTGTAGAAAGTCCACCTGCTCCCATAAAAATACCAGCAGCAATAAAGAATGGAATAGCCATAATGGGGAAACTATCAATAGAAGTAAAAGCTGTTTGTGCTAAATATTCAATAGGTAATGTTTCTGCACAAATAACAGTAGCAAGTGTAGATAACCCTAAAGAAATAGCAACAGGAACACCAATAGCAACAAGAACAAAGAAATAGCCAAATAATACAGGAAATGGGTCAAGGTAATCATATAAAACAGGCAGTGATGGAACATATAATGCCATAAGTACAGGATAAATGGGTAAACCAAGTAAAAGTGTTCCAATAAAACCAATACATGTATCTTTTATTCCACACTCTTGAGCTTGTTTCCATAAATCTTGAATTAAACGAAAACTAATAAGAGCAAAACCAAAAGGTAAAATAGCATAAGGAATAATATAAGGTATACGTAATGCTGCTGTATGTTGAGGAAATTCTAATAAACGTTCAATTTGTCCCCAACCAGTTATGCACAAAAGAATTGTTAATAAAAGAAAACAACAATTAACAACAATCCAACTAATTTTTTGAAAGCGTTTTGGAAGTTGATCATATAAAATATCAACACGAATAGAGGAACGTTTACGAATAGCCACAGAAAGTGCTAAATAAGAAATCCAAATAAAGATATATCGTGAAATTTCTTCTGTCCAAACAGCTGCACCAGCTGATGAAGAAAATTGTACTATAACATAACGATAAACTGTTTGAAAGGTAATAATACCAATAATTGCAAGCAAACCAATAACTAAAAATACTTTTTCAAAGTTATCATTTATCCATTTTAAAATATTCATTGGAGGACGATCTTGATTTGATGATAACATATCAGCTTCATACATTTGTTGCATAATAAACCCCTAAATACAATTTAACCATCAATTTTTTATTAAGGTAGTTTTGTTTATATATACAAAACTACCTTATCATAGACTATTTTTGAGTTTCTACTATCATCTCAATTAGATGAGCAGGAAGTTTTTTTGCAAAGTCATCACGAACACATTGTGTACGTTCATATAATTCTTTTTTGGTTGCTTCATCAAATTCTGTAATTTGAATACCTCTATCTCTAAATGCTTGCCATGCTTTTTCTTCTAAATCAGAAGATATTTCACGTTGCCATGCAACAGCTTCTTTTGCTGCTTCACGTAAAATTGCACGTTGTTCATCAGTAAATTTATCCCATTTCTTTTTATTAATCATAAGAATATGTATACTATAATTATGTTCTGAATCAGTTGCATATTTTAATACTTCTGAGTGCTTTGCATCATTTAATAAAGAAAATGTATTTCCTTCTGCATCAACAGTTCCTTGTTGCAATGCTGTATACGTTTCACCCCATGCAACTGGTGCTGGATTCATACCAAGAGCCTCTGCAACAGCTACTTCAACAGGAGAATCAGTTGTACGAACTTTTAATCCCTTAAAATCATTTATTGTTTTAATAGGTTTTTTTGTTGTTACAAAATTACGATACCCATATTCACTATACATTAATGGTACTAACCCAATAGAATTCGCTACCTTTTCATAATATTTTCCTAATTCACCATTATCTATTGCATCATAAAATTTTTGTTGATGATCTTTTGATGTAATATAAGGAAGATCTAATGCCATATAATCAGGATGAAAACTTGCCATATTTGGACTTGAACTTGATGTTAAATCAAGTGTACCAGCTTGAGCAGCTTCAGTTGTTACACGGTCATTACCTAATTGTGCATTACCAAAAATACGAATTTTAATTTTACCATTACTTTTTTGTTCTACAAGTTCTTTAAATTTTTCATATCCTAATGTAACATTATTATTAGGAGCCATTGGATGACCAAGTCTTAATCTAAGTGGACGCTCTGCATAAGCATTATCACTCATTCCAAATAATACACATGAAGCTAACAATGCCGCAGACATAAAAATACCAGTTTTTTTCATAATGACTCCTTCTTCTCTTTATAAGGTTATTGTTACTTTTTTCATTTGCATTAATTATGCCAAAATTTTTTCTTTTTTATCATTATAAAACTAATAATATGGAAGATTAATTTTTATAAAAGCAATGATTTTACACATAATTAGTAATCAATACAATTTATATAATGCAAATTTGCAACATTTTTTTATTTTAAATTTTTGATTATTTTTATACTAAAATCAATTTGATAAAAAAATAATATTTATTAAATTCAATAG
>JAHHTE010000018.1 GCA_020024815.1 Mailhella sp. | reverse complement strand
TATAAAAAGTCCTCCCCCTAATTAATAAAAAGAAATCTAAAAAATAAAATGTGTTTTTTGAATACTTGAAATCTCATTATAGCTAGGCTATAAAAATTTATTATTTAGCTTATCTTATAGGAATATTTATGTCTTTAAAAGAAAAATTTGGTTTTACGCAAGAACCTTTATATATAATGGACGGAAATGCTTTTATTTTTCGTGGTTTTTTTGCCAATTCTCGCATGGCACGATCTGACTCTTTTCCAACGGGATCAATTCATATTGTGGGAAAAACAGTTTTTAAAATTTTTCGTGAAGAAAAACCACAATATTTTCTTTTTGTTCTTGATGGTCAAGGCAAGCATTTTCGGCATGAAGCTTTTCCAGAGTATAAGGCTAATCGTCCCCCTGCACCTGAAGAATTAAAAATGCAATTTGAGCCAACAAAGGAAATGTTGAAAAAATTAGGTATTCGGGTGGAAGTTTCTAAAGAAGCAGAAGCAGATGATTATATAGCCTCTTTAGCAAAGCATTACTCAAAAGAGCGTCCAGTTGTCATTATTGGCATGGATAAAGATTTGAAACAATGCCTTAATGAAAATGTTATTATGTGGGATCCTGCTAGTAAGGAAGAAAAAATAGTTACAGAAACTTCTTTTACAGAAGAAACAGGATTAAAGCCTAGTCAATGGCCAGATGTGCAAGCATTGATAGGGGATAGTGCGGATAATATTCCGGGAGTAAAAGGAATAGGGGAAAAAACAGCCATAAAATTATTTCAAGATTTTCCAAGTCTTGAGGCAATACGCGATAATTTTGTTAATTTACCTGCTCCAGTAAAAAAGAAAATGGACGGTAATCTTGATATTATGTTCTTGTTTAGAAAATTGACAACATTAGATACAAATTGTTGTCAATTACCTTTGCAAGAAATGGAAGTACAAGCAAATAATGAACAAGATGTTAAAAACTTTTTTAAAGAATATGAATTAAATTCTTTAACAAAAGATTTTCTTGAGTTAAGCAAAAAAAATATTTTGCAAAGTAAAAAAATTGTTGCTCAAGAAAGTTTGCAAGGTTCTTTGTTTGGTGTTGAATTAACTTCTAATACAGAGCAAACTTTTGAACTTGAAAATAAACAAGAACAAATAGAAGAAAAAAACTTACCAATTATTAATAAAGAAACATTACCAAGTGCAAAGGGAAAAAGTATTGCTTTTATTGTCAATGAACAAGGTTGTTATTTAGCATTAGGGGAAACGCCAAAAGCTGTGCAAGCAATTCTCCATACATTAGCACAAGAAAAAGTAAAGAAAACAGAACAAAATAATCAAAATAGTTTATTGGCTTTTTTACAAGAAGAACAAAAAGAACATAATAAACAAGAAATAGCAGAAAAAGATACAATACAAGAAAAAGAAGAATATCTTTATCAAGGGGAATTTATTGATTTAATTCCATTTTTTAGTGAGGCAGAACTTCTAATAAGTTGTGATGTAAAGGCATTATATCATCAATATCCCTTGCTTTGGGAAACTTTTGGTACAAAAAATGTTTTTTTTGATTTAAGCATTGCAGCGTGGTTGCTTTCTGCTGATGAAAAAAATTATACGTGGGAAAGTCTTTTTAAAAGCCATGCTCAAGATTTTGCTTTGTCTATGCAAAATCCTGCAAAGGTGGCTTTTTCTTTGTACGAGTATTTTGTGGGGCAAATGGAAGGGCGTTCTTTATTAAAGCTTATGGCAGAAATGGAAATGCCTTTGCTTACTGTGCTTTTTGCTATGGAAAAAGAGGGCATACAAATTGATATGTCAGCTTTTGCTGAATTTTTAGAAGAGGTGCAAAAAGATTTAGAAAACCTAACAGAAAAAATTTATGAAAGAGCAGGACAAACCTTTAATATTCGCTCTAGTCAACAATTAGGGGAAATATTATTTGAAAAGCTTGGACTAACAAAAGCAAAATCTACAAAAGGTGGGCAGGCGTCCACTTCGCAAGAAGTTCTTGAAAAGTTAGCAGGTTCTCACCCTATTATTGAAGATTTGCTTGAATTTCGTAAATTAGAAAAATTACGTTCAACATATTTAGAGCCATTACCTAAAATAGCAGATATAAGCCACCGTATTCATACGACATTTAATCAAACAGGAACAGGAACTGGGCGTTTATCCTCAAGTAATCCAAATTTACAAAATATTCCTGTTCGTGGTGAACTTGGTAAACGTATGCGAAAATGTTTTACAGCTAAAGAGGGCTATTTGCTTGTTTCGGCTGATTATTCACAAGTGGAATTGCGTGTATTAGCTCATTGTTCAGGGGAAGAAGCATTGCGTTCTGCTTTTATGCAAAATGAAGATATTCATGCAAGAACAGCGGCTTTACTCCATGATGTTGCAATACAAGATGTTACAAGTGATATGCGTCGCCATGCAAAAACCATTAATTTTGGTTTGCTTTATGGTATGGGTGCAAGGAAATTATCACAAGATTTAGGTATTTCCATGCAAGAGGCAAAGCATTTTATGGAAGTGTATTTTGAACGTTTCCATACTATAAAAACTTTTTATGAAGAAGTAGAAAATTTTGCACGCGAACATGCTTATGTTGTTACTATTGCAGGTAGACAACGTTCTTTACCAGATATAGTTTCAAATAATCATCAAGCACGAGCAATGGCAGAAAGACAATCCATAAATACGCTTATTCAAGGAAGTGCAGCTGATATTATTAAACTTGCAATGCTTGCTGTGTATAATGATAAAACATTAAAAGAATGGGGTGCAAGACTTTTATTGCAAATCCATGATGAACTTATTTTAGAAGTTCCACAAGAAAATGCAGAAAAAGCAGGTAAACGCATGGCAGAAATAATGATGAATATAGCTCCATTAGGAAAAAAATTGTCTGTTCCACTTTTGGTTGATTATGGTGTTGGTAAAAATTGGGGTGAAGCACATTAATGCAAGATTTTTTAGCTGTTATTCCACCTTTAAAGCCCTTACTTAATATTTTTACAGGCTTGGCTCTTGGGGTATTTTTAGCCTCTTTATTAGAAGCTTTTAATATTACAAAACAAATAGCAAAAATAACAAAGCCTTTTGTGCGATACGCCCATTTAAGCGATGTTTCGGCTGCTGCTTTTGCTGTGGCATTATTTTCTCCAGCGTCGGCAAATGCTATGCTTGGCGAAGCTTTGTATGATAAAAAATTATCAGAAAAAGAAGTAATAATATCAAATTTATTTAATAGCTTACCATCAACTCTTACTCATATTCCTACTTTTTTTCTGATGAGTTTTGCTCTTATTGGCAAAGCTGCTGTTATTTATACGCTTATTTCTATGTGTACAGCTGTTTGTAGAACAGTGGCAACCATTTTTGTTGGTCGTTTTTTATTGCCAGCAAGTAATGTGCGTACTCTTGGTGTAACACAAAAATTTGCAGAAGAAATACCTCCATGGCAAAAAGCTTTACAATCAGCTTGGAAACGATTTAAAAAACGTATGCCACGTATGCTTTTTATTGGTATTCCAATTTATTTTGTAATGTATTATTTGCAACATTTTGGATATTTTGATTTATTTGAAAAGTTTTTAGTGGAAAATTTAGGTTTTGATTTTTTAAAGCCTGAAAGTATTAGTATTATTGTTTTTTATATGGCAGCAGAATTACGGGCATCTTTAATTGCTGGTGGTACTGCGTATCAAGCAGGAAGTATTACAGCAAATGAAGTTGTGCTTGCTCTTTTAATTGGCAATGTTTTGTCAACGCCTATGCGTGGTATTAGACATCAGTTGCCAGCGTATGCAAGTTATTATCCTACTGGTTTTGCTGTAAAACTTATTTTCTATAACCAATTTTCAAGAATAATGAGTTTGGCTCTTGTGGCTGTTCTTTATTATATCATAGTGTTTTAATATGAAAAATTTAATTACTCCGCAAACTCCTTGGCTTGCTCCTTTGGCTGGTTGGTCTGATTTACCTTTTCGCTTGCTTTGTCGTGAGCATGGGGCAAGTGTTACTTGTACAGAAATGGTGAGTGCAAAAGGGCTTGTTTATGGTGGAAAAAATACCGAAAATCTTTTGCAAACAATTCCACAAGATAAGCCCGTTGTTGTACAAATTTTTGGGGCAGAAGCTGATTTTATGCAAAAAGGAGTACAAGTTCTTAAAGAACATGGTTTTCAATATTATGATGTTAATGTTGGTTGTTCTGTAACTAAAGTTGTAAAAACTGGAGCAGGCTCTGCTATGCTTCGTGATTTACCTAATTTTTTTGCTGTGGCAAAAGCTGTTATTGATGAAGTACATAAAGATAGTACACATAAAATAGGTTTTAAAATTCGTTTAGGCTATCAATTAAATGAAAATGTGTATGAAGAAGTTGCCTTGCGTTTACAAGATTTAGGAGCTGATTGGATAACCTTGCACCCTCGATACGCAAAACAAGCTTTTAGTGGAGAGCCAGATTACAATGCTTTAACACGGTTAAAAGAATTGGTAGAAATACCTATTATTGCTAGTGGTGATTTATTTACAGCACGCGATGGAATACGTGTTTTAATGAAAACTAATGTTGATGGGCTTATGTATGCTAGAGGAGCTATGAGTAATCCTCGCATTTTTGATGAGCATAAAAAGTTATATCAATATGTAATGGAAAATAATTGTTCTTATGATACTATTCCAGAATATGAAATATTATATCCAAAATCACCTGATGAAATAAAAAAAGATTTATATACATTAATTATGCAACATCTAGCTTATGCAAAGGAATTTTGTCCTTTTAGAGCTGTATTGCAAATGCGTACTATTGTACCACGTTATGTGCGACATTTAGAAAATGCAAAACTTGTTCGCCAAGCGTTAATAAAATGTCGTAGTTTTGAAGATTTAGATACTGTTATTCAAGAATATTTTGCATAGTTTTTTTTTCGAGGAGAACTTTTAAAAAAGTTTTTTTCGCAAACTTTCTATTTTTGTAAATTCTCTATCTTCGCAAACTTTCCCCATAAAACTTTTTAATAAAAAACTCTTTTGTGTGCAAAAGAGTTTTTTATTTTCGTATTAAAATACAAGTTAATTAAAATGTATTATGGGTTTTACTCCATTGGATAATGGCTTGTCGTAAGATTTTATGATTTGGAAGAAGTAAATCAAAAAGAGCGTAAAAATTAGGGGAGTGATTAGGAAAAATTAAATGGCAAAATTCATGTAAAATAACAAATTCAATATATTCTAAAGGTAAACCCATTAAATGTCGTGAAAGCATAATAGAACAAGTAAAATCTTTTCTAGAAATTTTACATGACCCAAAAACACGTTTGCAAGTGCGTATTTGTAAGTAAGGCATTGTTTGATGAAAATGCGTTTTTATACCTAAGCGTGGCACATGTACTTGCATTTTTTCAGAAAAAATTTGCCAAAGCATAGTATAATAGTAAGAAAGAAATTGTTCCGCAGTTTTTGATCGCCAAGAGGAAAGTTTTTGTAATAATTCTTTTTCATTTTTACATTCAACAAAAATTTCTGTTGCAGAAAGGCGAATATTTGGTGAACTTGTTTGTAATATGGCAATAGCTTTTGTGAAAAGTGTATGCGTATTAAAATAAAATGGTGTGCCTGTAAAAGATATTTTTTCCATTACAGCCATTTTTTTATGTATTGGTTTTGTAATAAACTGTTTGCCAAAACAAAAAATTTCATCTTTTTCTGATTTTGGTAATTGATTTTGATATGTTTGTAAAAGCTCAAGTTTTTCATTTATCCAATCTATATGCGAAAGTAGAGCTTTTTTTGCATAGTTAAGAGGATAGGATTTGGGCATTTTTATTTCAATGCCAATATCTTTTTTTACACGAATACGAACAGTTTTATAGTTATCTAAAATAACAACATACGAATATTCTTTATTTTGATAACTAAAAGATTGGGTTATGGTTTTCATTGGTTAAAATAATTTTTCCCATAACGAATGAGTTGATAATATGCAAAAAGTTGTGTTGCATAAAATCCTGTAAAGAGTAGCTGCCACAGAAAACTTTCAAGTATAAGTACAAAAATATAAAAAAGTGTTGAAATAATTATTCCTGTATAAATAAATTGTATGCGTTTTTCTTTTTTATCAATATTAACAAGAAAATATTGAATAAAGCAAAATAGAAAAAAGTTAGGATTAGAAGTAATTGTTGGTAAGTATTCAACAATATTATAAAAAGCATTTGTAGGTAAAAAGAGTAAAAGAACAAGAAGTAATGTTAGAATATTACAAATTTCTAATAAAGAAAACGCCGTAATAATTTTGGGTGAAGTAAAGTAAATTTCTTGTTCATTTGAAAAAATAAATTCTTGTGGTAAATTTTTTTCTTCATCTATAAGAATAATAAAACTAATTTTAATAGAAACCCAAATAAAAAACATACTTAAAAAAGGAAGAAGATTTAATGTAATAATAGGTAGAAAAATTTCTGCCATAGATTGTGTTGTTTTACTCGTACTTGAGGCAAATTCAAGAATTGTTTTAGTTATTTCAATTCCATAATAAGCAAAAAAACACCAAAAAAGTAATTGCACAAAAAAGAAAAAACCATGACTTTCTAATAACATGGCAAAACGTTTTTTATAGGAAAATTTTTTATGAATACTTAACGTAATAAGACTTGGTATGGAAAAACATAAAAAAACAGAAGGAATAAGAATAAGAAGGGGATTATTAAAAGTTTTATCAATACTATTGGGATAATGGAAAAGAAATAAAAGTGTATTGAAAAGAAATGTAGTGATAAGACTACCTACTACAAGAAATAGTAGCCAAAGAAAAAAGAATTTTCCTGCATTTTTACATGATATAAGAAAATTGTTCACGTTTACTCACTCTAAAATGATTTGTTATTTATATCTCTATTTCAATTTTAAAGCAAACTATTAAAAAAATGAAAAAAATTTTAAAATATAACGTATAGAATTAATAGAATTAAAATTAAAAATTGAAAAAATATTAAGAAAATTTAGCTTTTACCCCTTTTCAAAGTGAAAATAAGTTTTATTTATATATTGTTTGTTAGAGAAACAAATATAAAAAAATTATAGAACCATTTTTTTGGAGGATATGTTTCCATGAGTTTTAAACCACTTAACGACCGTGTGCTTATTAAACGCGTAGACACAGAAGAAAAAACTGCTGGTGGTCTTTTTATTCCTGAATCTGCAAAAGAAAAACCATCTAAAGGCGAAGTTATCGCTGTTGGTTCTGGCAGACTTTTAGATAATGGCACTCGTGTTCCACTTGAAGTAAAAAAAGGCGACATCGTTCTCTTTGGTAAATATGCTGGTACTGATATTAAAATTGACGGCGTAGAACATCTTGTTATGCGTGAAGAAGATATTTTAGCAGTTCTTGCTTAATTTTTGTTATAAATTTTAGGAGTTAATATAATGTCCGCTAAAGAAATCATTTTTGACGCAAAAGCTCGTGAACGTTTAGCTGCAGGTGTTGATAAACTTGCTAACGCTGTTAAAGTTACTTTAGGACCAAAAGGTCGTAACGTTCTTATTGAAAAATCTTATGGTGCTCCAGTTATCACAAAAGACGGTGTTTCTGTTGCAAAAGAAATTGAATTAGAAGATAAATTTGAAAATATGGGTGCACAACTTGTTCGTGATGTTGCATCTAGAACTAACGAAGCAGCTGGTGATGGTACTACTACTGCTACTATTTTAGCTCAAGCTATTTACCATGAAGGTGTAAAACTTGTTGCTGCTGGTCGTAACCCAATGCCAATTAAACGTGGTATTGATAAAGCTGTTGAAGCTGTTACTGCTGAACTTGGCAACATTGCAAAACCTACTCGCGATCAAAAAGAAATTGCTCAAATAGGTACTATTTCTGCTAACTCTGATGCTACTATTGGTAACATTATTGCAGAAGCTATGGGTAAAGTTGGTAAAGAAGGTGTTATTACTGTTGAAGAAGCTAAAGGCTTAGAAACAACCCTTGATACTGTTGAAGGTATGCAATTTGATCGTGGTTACCTCTCTCCTTACTTTGTAACTGATACTGAAAAACTTATTTGCGAACTTGAAAATCCATACATTCTTTTACAAGAAAAGAAAATTTCTAGCATGAAAGATATGCTCCCAGTGCTTGAACAAGTTGCAAAAATGAACCGTCCACTTCTTATCATTGCTGAAGATATTGAAGGCGAAGCTCTTGCTACTTTAGTTGTTAACCGTCTTCGTGGTACAATCCAAGTTGCAGCTGTAAAAGCTCCTGGTTTTGGTGATCGCCGTAAAGCTATGCTCCAAGACATTGCTATTCTTACTGGTGGTACTGTTGTTTCTGAAGAAATGGGTATCAAACTTGAAAATATGACTCTTGCTGATCTTGGTACTTGTAAGACTGTTCGTATTGACAAAGACAATACTGTTATTGTTGACGGTCAAGGTAAAGCAGAAGACATTAAAGCACGTGTAAAACAAATTCGTGGTCAAATCGAAGAGTCTGAATCTGATTATGACCGTGAAAAACTCCAAGAACGTCTTGCAAAACTCGTTGGTGGCGTAGCTGTTATTAAAGTTGGTGCTGCTACTGAAGTTGAAATGAAAGAAAAGAAAGACCGTGTAGAAGACGCATTAAACGCAACTCGTGCTGCTGTTGCTGAAGGTATTGTTCCTGGTGGTGGTACTGCATTTATCCGTGCAAGCAAAGCTCTTGATGATCTTAAACTTGCTGATGATGATGAAGCTGCTGGTGTAAATATTATCCGTCGTGCTATTGAAGAACCACTTCGTCAAATAGCAGCTAATGCTGGTTTTGAAGGTTCTGTTGTTGTTGAAAAAGTACGTTCTGGAAAAGACGGCTTTGGTTTCAACGCTGCTTCTGGTGAATATGAAGACCTCTTAAAAGCTGGTGTTATTGATCCAAAACAAGTAACTCGTTTTGCTCTCCAACACGCTGCTTCTGTTGCAGGACTTCTCCTCACAACTGATTGTGCTATTGCTGAAGCTCCAAAAAAAGCTGAACCAGCTCCTGCTATGCCTCCAATGGGTGGCGGCATGGGTGGCATGGGCGGAATGTACTAAGATACATTTAGCTATTGCTCTTAGCTGTATAAATACGAAAAGCACCGAGAAATCGGTGCTTTTTTTTGTCCATTATTTATGAAAAATAATATAGGGTATTGTCCAATTAATTTTTTTGGGGGAAATGATTTCCCCCAAGCTCCCTCAATCAGGCACATTTATTGAACTAAATTTCAATAAATGTGCCTATTTTAGGGCATGATTAAAAAGTATTATCTCTCAAAAAAATCAATAAATTATTTATTTTTGATATTAGAACAACTTTTTTATTATGCAGAAAAAACAAAAGCTCTTTTGTAGGCAAAAGAGCTTTTGGATTAAAAAGTTTTGAGGGTAGAGTATGAGAGGGGAACTTTTTCAAAAGTTCTCCTCTCATAAAAAATAAAAATTTTTATAATCTGCTTTGAACGTAAGGGATAAGACCACCACGTTTTAGTAAATCTTGCATAGAAGGTGGAAGAGGTGGGAAAGGAATTTCTACTCCAGTGGTAAGGTTACGTATAATACCTGTGTCGGTATCAACTTCTACTTTATCACCATCATTAATTTTATCTACATCATCGCCAATTTCAAGAAGAAGTAAGCCCATATTAAAACTATTGCGATAGAAAATACGTGCAAAACTATGAGCAATAACGATAGGCATACCAGCACCTACAATAGCAACTGGAGCGTGTTCACGAGAAGAACCGCAACCAAAGTTACGACCTGCTACCATAATGTCCCCATTAGAAACGCGTTGTATCCAATTTGGCTCTAGGCCTTCCATACAGCTTTCACCAAGTTTTTTTGCGTCAGTAGTAACGAGGAAACGAGCTGGAATAATAGCGTCTGTATCAATATGATCGCCAACTTTATGTGTAGTACCTTGATATTTCATTGTTTTCCTCTCTTATAAAGCTTTTGGACTGCCAATTACGCCAAGTACAGCACTTGCAGCAGCAACAGCAGGATTTGAAAGATATACTTCAGATTGAAGGCTACCCATACGACCTTTAAAGTTTCGGTTTGTGGTAGCAATAGAACGTTCACCGTCTGCTAAAATTCCCATGTGTCCACCAAGACAAGGTCCACAAGTAGCAGGTCCAACAACACAACCAGCGTCCATGAAAATTTCAAGTAAGCCTTCTTTCATTGCTTGTTTCCATATTGTTGGGGTAGCTGGTAAAATAATACAGCGTACATCTTTAGCCACTTTTCTGCCTTTAAGAATTTCTGCTGCTTCGCGTAAATCACTTAAACGACCATTAGTACAAGAACCAATAATAACTTGGTTAATGGTAAGCTCACTAACTTCAGAAACAGGTTTTACGTTTTCAGGTAAATGTGGACAAGCAACAACTGGTTCCATATTATTTACATCAAAAACAAGTTCTTGTTCGTATGTTGCTCCTTTATCAGCAGCAATTTTGATAGGATTAGGGTTATTATGTGCTTTACAGTATTCTACTGTTTTATCATCAGAGGCAAATAAACCTACTTTACCACCAGCCTCAATAGCCATATTTGCCATTGTAAGTCTGCCTTCAACAGATAAATTTTCAATGGCTGTACCGTCAAATTCAAGAGCTTTATATAATGCTCCGTCAACACCAATTTTTCCAATGGTAGTAAGAATAAGGTCTTTACCTCCAACATATTGTGGTAATGTACCGTTAAATGTTACACGAATGGTAGGTGGAACTTTAAACCATGTATCACCAAGAGCCATTGCTCCTGCAATATCAGTACTGCCCATACCAGTAGCAAAAGCTCCAAGTCCTCCATAGGTGCAAGTATGGCTATCTGCTCCTACAACAATGTAACCTGGTTTTACAAGACCTTTTTCTGGTAATAATGCGTGTTCAACACCAGCTTCACCACCTTCATAATAGTGGGTAATATTATATTCACGTGCAAATTCACGAGTGCCTTTTACTTGGTTGGCAGAGTCAATATCCTTTTGTGGAGTAAAATGGTCCATAACTAGAGCAATTCTGTCTTTATCAAAAACATCTTTTGCTCCCATTTGTCTAAAGGATTTAATTGCAAGTGGGGAAGTAATATCATTTGCAAGAACAAAATCTACTTTACAACGTACAATTTGATTAGCCTCACGAATTTCTTCGTCAGTGTGCATTTGCAAAATCTTTTGAGCAAGGGTATGAGCCATTATTTTCTCCTTTTGATAGCTCGTTAGTAGGAACGTGGTATTTATAGGTATAGGGAAACATTTTTTTCTGTTCCCCGCCATATAAATACGCTATAAATAACAAACTGTCTATTTTGTGAAAGATTGTTTTTAAATTTTTTATTTAAAATTTTTGTAAGGGGGTATTAGGGGGAAAATTTTTTATAAAAAGTTTTCCCCCTAAGGGGTATAACTTAATTAAAATACACTGATATTAAAATCTTTCATCTTTTTCTTTACGAACTAATCTGTTCATTGCGTCTATATAGGCTTTAGCACTGGAGGTAATAATATCAGGGTGAGAGGCTCTACCTGTTGAAGATAAGCCGTGTTCAACTAAGGTTACAGTTACTTCGCCTTGAGCGTCTGTCCCACCAGTAATAGCGTTTACTGCATAGCGTTCAACTTCTGGGCTTCTACCTAAAATTTCAGCAATTACATTAAAGGCTGCGTCAATAGGACCAACACCAAAGCCTGCTTTTCGTATAATTTCACCTTTTACTTCTAAAGCAATGGCTGCTGTGGCAGGCATATTATCTGTGGAACTTTGTACAGCAATGGAAATAAGTTTATAAATATCTGGTTGACGGTATACTTCACCCACAACAAGGGCCTCAATATCTTCATCATGGATAGTTTTCTTTTTATCAGCAAGAGCTTTTATGGCATTAAAAACTATTTCAAATTGTTCTTCACTTAAATTACCCATATTAAGAGAATCAAGTTTATTGCGTATAGCATTTCGTCCTGAATGTTTACCTATTACAATATCAGAACTTGTACGCCCTATGCTTTGTGGGGTCATAATTTCGTAGGTTTCACGATTTTTGAGCATACCGTCTTGGTGTATGCCTGATTCATGAGCAAAAGCATTGCCACCAATAATGGCTTTGTTTGCTGGAATTGGTTTACCTATGATCATGGAAAGTAAGCGACAAGCAGGGAAAAGTTGTTCTTTTATAATATTTGTTTCTAATTGGAATAAATCTTTACGCACATTTAATGCCATAACAACTTCTTCTAAAGCTGTATTACCAGCACGTTCACCAATACCACAAAGGGTTACTTCTGCTTGCCTTGCTCCTGCTTTTAATGCTGCAATGGTATTAGAAACACTTAATCCTAAATCATCATGGCAATGTACACTAAAAATAGCTTTATCAGCAACTGGACAATTTTTAATTACATATTCAATAAGATTTGCATAATCACTAGGAATTGCATAGCCCACTGTATCAGGTAAATTAATAACAGAAGCACCAGCATTTATAGCCACCGTAGCGACTTTTACAAGAAAATCTTTATCAGAACGAGAAGCATCTTCTGCTGAAAATTCTATAACAGGGCAAAGACTTTTAGCAAATTTTACACCTTTTTCAATCATAGCTAAAACTTCATCAGGTTCTTTACGAAGTTTATACTGCATGTGGATAGGGGAGGTAGCTAAAAATGTATGTATTCTAGGGTGATTAGCATTTTTTATTGCTTCCCAAGTGCGTTCAATATCTTTTTCCATACAACGAGCAAGACCAGCTACTTGACAGTTTTGTATTTGCTCTGCAATAGCTTTTACAGATTCAAAATCCCCTTGACTTGAAGCTGGAAAACCTGCTTCTATGCAATCTACACCTAATTTTTCAAGTTGTTCTGCAAGGCGTAATTTTTCATGCAAGTTCATGGTCGCACCTGGACTTTGCTCCCCATCACGTAATGTTGTGTCAAAAATATAAACTTTGTTATCCATATTTTTCTCCTTCCTTTGGAGGTAATTTTTTATAAAAAAAGCCTGTCAAAATGTGATTTGACAGGCGACTTTGGGTATAAAAGATTATTTATTATTAATAGAACTTATTACTCGTGCGTATCGTCGCCTGACTTATTAAGTCGGCGTAGTAGGCTGTGTTTTCTGTTTGGCATATAACCATAAGTGTATATAATACCACTAATGATATATACAAAAATAGTTATAAAAATCCAAAAGAAAGGTAAGCTAAAAAGTAATATTAAAAAGAGCATTGCTCCAACAAGTACACGGAAAGGATGTGCTTTTACAAAGCCATATTCTTTGAATGAAAAATAGCGTACACGACTAACCATTAAAAGAGGGGCAAGAATGCTTAAAATTAATGTAAATTGAGGTAAATAATCTAACCAAGAATAAGGAAGATAGGGAACAAAAAGAACAAATGCAGCTAAAGTACAACCTGCTGCTGGGCTTGGTAAACCAATGAAAAAGCGTTTAGAAACAACAGCAACATCTACATTAAAACGAGCTAAGCGAAGAGCAGCACAAGCAACAAATAAGAAAGAAATTGCAGTTCCAAAACGTCCATATTGTTCTAATTGCCAAGTCCAAGCAAGAACTGCTGGGGCTAAACCAAAAGCCACCATGTCAGCTAAGGAGTCAAATTCAATACCAAACTGACTAGCTGTGTTTGTTAAACGAGCAACTTTACCATCTAAACCATCAAGAACAGCACTAAGAAAAATAGAAAGTGCAGCAGCTTGAAATTGTCCTTTAAAGCAATATGTTACACACATAAATGCAGCAAAAAGACTTCCTGCTGTAAAGAGGTTAGGTAAAATATAAACACCTTTATGAGGAGTTTTACGTTCAGACATTATTTATTACCTTCTTTTCTTACAAGAATGCTTTGACCAGCAAAAACTTGTTCACCAATGCGAACAGCACTTTCATAATCTTCAGGAATATATACATCAACACGAGAACCAAAACGAATTAAACCAAAGCGTTCACCACGTTGTAATGTATCACCTTCATCAGCACGGCATACAATTCTACGAGCAATAAGTCCTGAAATTTGCACAAATACCCAATTTTTACCTTGTTCATCGGTTAAGGAATAGGCACAACGTTCATTATCTGTACTTGCTTTATCATAAGCTGCGTTAATAAATTTACCAGGAAAATATTTTATTTTATTAAGTGTACCAGTTACAGGACTTCTATTTACGTGAACACTAAAAACATTCATAAAAATTGAAATACATGTTCTTTCTTCACCAGTAAAAGGATCTGGGCGTGTTTGAATACGGATAATTTTTCCGTCAGCAGGGCTAACACCAAGTCCTTCTTCTTGAGGAATAACCCTTTCAGGATCACGGAAAAAGAAAACACTAAACCATAAAAGAACAAGAAAAATTGTTGCCATTACATAGCAGTTAAACATGGCAAAGGTTATTGCAGATACTGCACATAATCCAATAATTGGATAACCTTCTTTAGCAACACTTACATTTTCTTTTTTCATAATTATACCGTTTGTTATAAGTTTCATTTATTGTAAAAGATTAATTCTTTTTGTCAAGTTGTGTTATTGAGCTTCTGCTATTGTTTGTTTTTCTTTATTATTTTCACTTTCTTTTTTTTGAAATTGGATTTGATATAATTGTTTATATAAGCCATTTTCTTTATTCATAAGTTCATTATGTGTACCAAATTCCATAAGTTCACCTTCTTGGATAAAGGCTATTTTATGGGCATTTTTAATGGTTGAAAGTCTATGAGCAATAATAAAGACTGTTTTATTTTTCATTAAATTTTCAATAGCTTGTTGTACTATTGCTTCAGATTTATTATCAAGGGCAGAAGTTGCTTCATCTAAAATTAAAATAGGTGCATTACGCAAAAATGCTCGAGCAATAGCAACTCGTTGTTTTTGTCCTCCTGATAATTGTGTGCCTCTTTCTCCTATTTCTGTATCTAATCCTTCAGGTAAATTTGCAATAAATTCATCTAAATAAGCAGATTTTAATGTAGCTTGAATTTCTTTTTCAGTAGCATTTGGATTACCAAGTAAAATATTACTACGTATTGTTCCATGAAAGAGAAAATTATCTTGAAAAACAACAGAAATTTGCTGACGTAATGAATCTAATTGTAAATCACGAATATCTATACCATCTATTTCTATACTTCCTTCTTTTACATCATAAAAACGGGGAAGTAATGCCATTAATGTACTTTTACCTCCTCCAGAATTTCCAACAATAGCAATAGATTCATTCTTTTTTATGCAAAGGCTAAAATTCTTTAGAACATTTATATTTTCTTTATATCCAAAGGTAACATTTTTGAAACATATTTGATTTTGAAATTCCTGTAATTCAAGAGCATTTTCTTTTTCTGTAATTTTAGGTTGTTCTTCAAAAATTTCATAAATACGTTCAATAGCTAAAAAACCATTTTGGATATTAACAATGGTATTTCCCATTGCTTTT
Source organism: Mailhella sp. (assembly GCA_020024815.1). Taxonomy (GTDB): domain Bacteria; phylum Desulfobacterota; class Desulfovibrionia; order Desulfovibrionales; family Desulfovibrionaceae; genus Taurinivorans. The sequence continues at coordinate 4,363 of JAHHTE010000018.1, read as the reverse complement.
AAAGGAGTATACATCATAATTAATGCTGCTAAGAATGCGACAAAATCCCCAGCTGTAATAACTTTTTGCACAATAAGCCAGCTACCAAAAGCAATGGTTAAGCTAACTCCAATAGCAACAGAAAAATGCATAAAAGGTGAAATCCATGCAGTTCTTTTTACCATTCTTACAGATAAATTATAAATTGTGCTTAAATGTTCGTTAAAAGTTTTTTGTTGAGCTTTTTGTAAATTATAAGCTAAAATAGTTCTATTTCCTGTGTAGGTTTCATTATAATTAACATTGATTTTTTGAGAAGTTTCGACATTTTGTTTGACAATTTTTTTGAGTAAACGGCGAACCATAGTGAGAGGAGCAGCTGTAATACCTAAAACTATGATTGCAATGATAGCTAATTGCCATGATGTATAAATAAGAACGCATAAAAGCCCTAAAGTAGAGCAAATTCTTGTTACAAGAGTTTTTAGATTATGCAAAAGTCCATTGCAAGCAAGATCAGCATCAGAAGAAAATCGAAATAAAATAACACCAGAGTTTTGCTTATCGTAATAGGAAGTGTCCAATGAAAGAAGTTTTGCGTAAAGTTTTTCTTTAACAAAGTAATTGAGTTTACCACCAGCAACTGCAGTAAGAAAATTTGAAAGATAAATCAAAATACCTTGAACAATGGTAAATCCTACAATTAAAAAAGATAAATACCAAGGAGCTTGAACATTGGCAGCATTAACAATTACAAGGTCTGTATAAGGTTTTAAAAAGAGTGCAACAGTTGCATCTAATGCACCAATAGGAATACCAACTATTATAGACATAAGGGACACAAACCAAATTGGTTTAACAAAAGGCCACATACGCATATAGTTGACAATAAAATGATTTTTCTTAATAAAATTAAACAATAAGCACTCCAAAGTTTTTTTATTATTAATAAGTTCTTAGCAGTGTTACGTCAAGAATTATAAATAGTTTTATGATGAGGTTATTTTTGTTATCTTATAAGAAAAGTTGGTAAAATACACTGTAAAATTAAGTTTTTTATTTATAAATAAAAAGCCCCTTTCGGGGCTAATTAAATTTTAGAAAACTTTTGGAAATTCAACTTTCCAAGCACCGTCTTCTTTGAATACATTATATTTAATGGTTTTGTTAACCATTGGAACATCGCCTTTAAATTCATCTAAAACAGCTTTTAATGCTTCGTCTTGGTTTTTTAAGTTAGGATTTTTCATAGCAACTTGAATAGATGCTTGCATAATTTTTGCAAGGTCAGGAAGTTGTTGATCAACAGTTACAACAGCTGTATCGCCGTCAATTTGTGTGTCAACAATTTTGTGTTCTGCTTTAGAAACAAATTCTTGGATAAGTGGGTTTTTGAGTTGTTCTGCTTGAGCTTTAAAAATGTCTAAGCTAACTTTTTCTTGATCTTTTTTGCATACTAATTTGTATGCTTCTTCCATTTCACCTTTGTTGCCAAGGGTAATGAATTGATCAACTACTGCTGATGGTTCTTCGCTACTTCCGCTGCAAGCAACTAAAAGTACTAACGCAAAAACAATACTAAGTTTTGTGAGAATGTTTTTCATAGTGTTTTCCTTTTTTTATTTTTTCCCATAAGAACTGACTAAAAAAACAGAACTTATGAGTACTATACAAGCAATGATATATTGAGCATTCAATTCCTCTCCAGCAAAAGCCCACCCTAAAATCAAAGCAATAACAGGATTTACATATTCATAGGATAATGCAACGGCAGGGCGTACATTATATAATAACCATAAATATGTTGTGTAACCAACAATAGAAGACATGAGGACTAAAAATGCTAAAATAACAAAAGCATTATAATCAAAAAGACTTATATCCCAACGTTCTCCCACTCCATAGCCAAAAATAATGCATTCAATTCCACCAAGCAAGAGAATTAATCCTGTTGATTGGAAAATATAATGACTATTATCTATGCAACAAGATTTTGAGTAATGCCCCCCATATACCCAAGCAAGTGTTGCTAAAATAACTAATGATAAGCCAATAGGTGAAATATTGCTACTAAACAATGTTCCAAAGTTAATATAACCAATAGAACCTATACCTAAAGCAAGACCTAAAAAATGCTTTAATTTAGGTCTGCCTCCGTCCCAAAAAAGCCATTCACAAAGAACCATTGTAAGTGGTATTGTTCCACAAAGAAGAGCTGCTAAACCAGAGGGAATAGTTTCTTGTCCTTTAGATAAAAAACCACTACTTACAACTACTTGTAATAACCCTAATATAGCAGAATATTTAATAGTATCCCATGTTATTTTATGATAGCCTTGAAAGAAAATACCTAAGGTTAAAAGAATAAAGCCAGATAAAATAGCACGTACGCCAGAAAGAGTAACACCAGGAATATATTGTAAACCAAGTTTAGTAAAAAGAAAAGAAGAGCCCCAAGAAATATATAATAAAACTAGACAAATAAGTACAAATGTAACACTTTTGTTATTTGTTCTAAACATACTTCTCTCCTTTTTTATGAAATGTGTTTTCAAACTTTTGTAAGGCTCTATCAAATCCTTATAAAATGTCAATAGAATTATAAGGATAATCTTTTTTTTATAAAATTTTTTTTGTATAGTAAAGTGATAATATGGAGGAAGATAGAGAAAAAAAAGTAAAGATTTTTTTGTTCTATTTTATATGAAGTTAATAAAAAACCCCGTATAAATTTTTATTTTATACGGGGTTTTTTTGCTATATTTATATTTTTTTATAGAAAACTTTTTATGCAAATGAATTGTAAGTTATTTTTCTATTTTTTGTTTTGTACTATTATTTATTTGTGAGATAAAATACGCAATTATCATTCCTGCAATACATGGAATAATCCATACAAAACCAACATCAGCCAAAGGAATTTTCTTAAGAAGTTCAGAAATTCCTGTAAGACCTAAGGTTTGAGCCCCAACTTCAATAATAATTGTAACAAGAGTTGTATATGTTGCAACTTTGAAAACTAAAGTATTTTTTACACCAAAAATGTTTAAAAGAATAAGAATGATTGTTACGGGATATAATATACATAAAACAGGGATAGAAAATTTGATAATAGTATCAACTCCACCCAATGCGAGTACACCAGAAAAAACAGAAATAATAAAAGCCCACATATTATAGCTAATAGGTGTAAATCTTGCAAACCAGTCAGCAGATATTGCAACAAGGCCAACAGCAGTTGTAAAACAAGCAGTAGCAACACAAATACCAAATGCTATTTTTCCGATTGAGCCAAGAGTTACTTCAGCAAGATATAAAGCAGCACTTGTTGTTTCAAATGTTCCTGCTCCACTTACTTTAGAACCTAAAAACATAAGGCAGAAATAAATAAGTCCAAGTCCTAATGCGGCAATAAATGCAGAACCTGCAAGAAAATATCTTTGTTCTTTTTCTTTTGTGATTCCTTTTCCTTCAAGACCTGTAACAATAATTACTCCAAATAAAACTGAAGCAAGAGCGTCCATTGTTTGATAACCGTTTACAAAACCTTGTGCGAAAACTCCTGTAACTTGCTTATCAACAGCAGTTCCTATATTGCCTGTAATTCCAAAAAAAGCTATGGCAGCTAAGGTGAGAAGAAGAACAGGTGTAATAAATTTGCCTATAATATCAGTAAGTTTTGACTCTCTGATAACAACTAAAAATGTTATTCCAAAAAATATAATAGAGGATATTATTGACAATAAAAATGGGTCTGTATTTGGAAAGGAAGGAAGAATTCCCATTTCAAATGTTGTAGATCCTGTTCGAGGAATAGCAAATAAAGGTCCAATTACAAGTACAAGTATTGTACAATAAAGTGTATTAAATCTAGGAGAAACTTTTATAGAAAAATCTTCAAGTCGTCCTACTTTTGTAAAAGCCAAAACTCCTAATAATGGAAGTCCTACGCCTGTTAATAAAAATCCTATTCCTGCCCAAAACCAATCTTTTCCCATTGCAATTCCTAAAGAAGGAGGGAAAATAAGGTTGCCCGCTCCAAAGAACATGGCAAATAAAGCAAATCCCAAAATTACTGTTTCTTTTTTCTTGTTCATAAAAAAAAATCTCCCTTTTGTTGGAGCTAATTTTTTGCCTAACAATAGGAGAATTCCTCATAATTAGACTATTTTTTTCTTTGTTTAAACATATAGATATTAATATGTTGTTAGCACGCAAATTTAATCCAAGATGATAATCGGTGTCAATAAATATTTTTTAATATTAACAGTATGTTTTTAATCGAAAAGTTAAATTTATTTTATTTCTTGAGAGGGGAGTTTTTGAAAAAGTTCTTCTTTTAAACTTTGCCTTTAAAAAATAAGAGTATTTTAGACAAATACAT
>JAHHTE010000179.1 GCA_020024815.1 Mailhella sp. | reverse complement strand
CTATAAAATAACATATTATTTTTTATAAGAAACTTTTTACAAATTCTCCTCTTAAAAAATACTATTATAAAAAAAAATTTACCTAGTAATAAATTTTATTAAAAAGAAATATAATATGATTTCAATAGTTCTTCCTTGACCAAGTGGGAAATTTGGTGCATAAAAAATTCAGAAATGTAAAAGGAGTTTTCCATGATGTTTCAACGAGATTTAGAAAGCTTACCAAAAGATGAATTGCAAGCTTTACAACTTAGAAGATTACAAGATCTTTGTGCTAGAATTTATGCAAATGTTCCTTTTTATCAACGCAGATTTGACGAAATAGGCATTACTCCAAAAGATATTAAATCTTTATCTGATATAAAATATCTTCCTTTTACAGAAAAACAAGATTTACGAAATAATTATCCTTACGGACTTTTTGCTGTACCAAAAGAAAATATTGTACGTTTACACGCATCAAGTGGAACAACTGGAAAAGCAACTGTTGTAGGATATACACAAAGAGATATTGATAACTGGGCAAACTGTATGGCTCGCTCCTATGCATCTGTTGGCTTAACCCAAAAAGATATGCTCCATATTGCTTATGGTTATGGATTATTTACTGGTGGTCTTGGGGCTCATTATGGAGCTGAAAGGCTTGGAGCTGTTGCTATTCCTATGTCAGGTGGTTCAACAAAAAGACAAGTTCAATTAATGAAAGATTTTGGAGCAACTGCTCTTTGTTGTACTCCTTCTTATGCTCTTTATTTATATGAAGCTGCTAAAGAAGCTGGTATCAATCCACAAGAATTACCTTTACGCATTGGTGTTTTTGGTGCTGAGCCATGGACAGAAAATATGCGTCATGACCTTGAAGAAAAACTTGGTATCAAAGCATATAATATTTATGGATTATCCGAAGTTATGGGACCTGGTGTGGCAGTTGAATGTATGGAAGGAAGTCATGGTATGATGCATATCCAAGAAGACCAATTCTATCCTGAAATTATTGACCCTATTACAGGTGAACAACTTCCAGATGGTGAAGAAGGTGAGCTTGTTCTTACTACCCTTACTAAAGAAGGTATTCCTCTCCTCCGTTATAGAACACGTGATATTACCTCAATTAATAATGTACCTTGTGCGTGCGGTAGAACCTTTAGACGTATTACAAGATTAAAAGGTCGCTCTGATGATATGCTTATTATACGTGGGGTTAATGTATATCCTTCACAAATTGAAAGCATTATTGTTGAAGCAGAAGGCACTGCACCTCATTATCAAATTGTTCTTGCAAAAGAAGGTGCTTTAGATACTGTTGAAGTTCTTATTGAAGTTGCAGAAAATTCCTTTGATGATACCATTAAAAGTTTACAAAAACGTGAACAAAAAATTCAAAAAACTATTAAAGAATTTTTAGGTGTTACAACAAAAGTTCGTCTTGTTGAACCTAAATCCATTGAAAGAACAGAAGGAAAAGCAAAACACGTTATTGATAATCGTTAAGAGTTAAAAATATGTTTGATTTTCATATAGAAATTCACGAAAAATTTTCTCCTGCTACTGCAATTTTTTATGCAAAAAATTTGGGATTAAAAGGAATAGCCATTGTTTTACCAGTTGACTATCTTCCTCAATTAAAAACTACTTGTGAGTTTTCTGATTATGAAATTTTAGAACAAGATTTAACAACACTACATAATGCCATTGATAAAACTAATCCTCAAATTGCAAGACTTCTTCTTTTACAAAAACAAATTGATGAACTTGCAATTTATGAAAATATTCAATGTTTTTTTGGTATAAAGCTTATGCATATCCCACCAAGTTTAATTGAAAAAAGTGTTTTATTATATAGAGCATTAGGTATACATTTAATAGCCGTACATGGTGAAAGTATTTCTGATATGGTTGAACAAGGTACAAACTTTAATGCTTGTCTTGCACATGTTGATATACTTTATCATGCTGGACTTATTGATGAAAAATGTGTTGAACTTGCCAAAGAAAACAACGTATTTTTAGAAATTTGTTCTCATTCAAAACATGCATATACTAATGCTCATATTGCAAAAATTGCTGAAAAATATGGAGCAAAAATTGTTTTTGGAAGCGGAGCAACAAAACTTGAAGAACTACATAGTCCTGAAATGCAAAAAGCTATTTATGCTGGAGCATTGATTTATACAAACAATAACAATGAACTTTTATTAAAGTTACAAACACAATTTTTCCAAAAAGGAGTAAATTATGGCAACTTGTCCAAAATGTAATGGTTCAGGTAGAGAATCCTGTGGTGTATGTTGGGGTGGTCAAAGACAAATTCTTTGTATGGGTTGTAGTGGACGTGGTTATATCAAACACGCTGATGGCTCAAAAGAAACCTGTAAACGATGTAATGGTAGCAAAGTATATATTCCACTAAGCTGTCCAAAATGTGATAACTCTATTCCTTGCCCTCACTGTAACGGAACAGGTCAAGTATAATTTTATTTTTCGTGGGGGAAATGATTTCCCCCACTCCCCCTCAAATAGGCAACATTACTAAAACAAGTTTCAGTAATGTTGCCTAATTTTAAAGACTAGTAAAAATTCTTTTTTCTCAAAAACTCAATTTATTTTCATTAGTAAAAAATAATTTTTATAAAACAAAAGCTCTTTTGTACACAAAAGAGCTTTTGGATTAAAAAGTTTTGAGAGGAGAGTTTGAGAGGGGAACTTTTTCAAAAGTTCCCCTCTCAAAAAAATCATAAAATAATTATCCCCAATAAAGAGAAATCCATTCTCCATCTTTCATATCTGTTTCTTGAGTAAAACGACGAGCTATTCCCATTTTAGAATAAGCTTTTTCTAAATCAGCTACTTGTGTTCCTAAAAATCCTGATAATACAAGCACATGATTTTCATTTGTTGCATTAATAATATCTTCAGCCATTTCACGAAGAGGTGCAGCTAAAATATTAGCAATAACAACATCAAATTTTTGCCCTTTTACTTTTTCAATACTGCCAAGCTCTACATTAAAATCTTGAACTTTATTAATACAACAATTTTCTTTTGCATTATCCACAGCTAAACTTTCAATATCTAAGCCATATCCTGTAAGCCCATATTTTGTGCAAGCAATTCCCAAAATTCCTGATCCTGTTCCTAAATCTAAAAAATGTTGTCCTGCTTTTATTTTTCCTTCGTGATATAATGTTGTAAGAGCTTTTAAGCAAAGCACTGTACTTGCATGATGCCCTGTTCCAAAAGCTGATTTAGGTTCAATAATAATTTTATGTAAATTCTTTTCATTTACATAGCTTTCTTCAAGCCAAGGAGGGAGAATAACAAAATCACCTACTTCAATAGGTGTAAAATATTCTTTCCAAGCATTTGTCCAATCAGCTTTTTCAATTTGAGAACGAGAACACAGAGCATTAGGAAGAAAACTTGCTATTTCATTAGCTAAACTATCTAAAATTGTACCATCTTCACAATGCATACGAAGTTTAATTTGCCCTGTTGGAAGACTTTCTTCTTCCCAACCATAACTTAGTGCTTGCCCAACTAATGCCTCAGCAAGTGCAAAATCTTCTTCCTCTACAATAATCTCTAAGCGTTCAAGAAAACTATCTTTATTCATATTAATTAAACCTTACTAACATAAATGTAATTGAACTTCATCAGAACCATCACGTTCTTTTAATAATACGTCAACCCTTTCCAATTTTGCAGTATTAATTTGTTTACCAACATACGCTGCAAAAATAGGTAATTCTCTATGCCCTCTATCCACAAGAACTAAAAGCTCAATAGTGGAAGGACGACCATAATCTTGTAATGCCTCAATAGCAGCACGTATTGTTCTGCCTGTATAAAGAACATCATCAACCAAAATAATATGTTTACCTTCAATAGAAAAAGGAATATCAGAAGCTGAAAGCTCTGGAATATTTGTAAGTGAAGTCCAATCATCACGATAAAGACTTATATCAAGAGTTCCTTGTTGTATCTTTGTTTTTCCTTTTTCTGATAAAATTTTTGCTAATCTATTCGATAAATCAACTCCACGTCTTACTATTCCAATAAGCACAATGGAATCTAAATTAGCATATTTTTCCATGATTTGATATGCTAAACGATCAAGAGTACGTTCAATATCTTCTTTATTCATTAATATTTTCATTATATTACCTCATCATAATAGTAAATAACAACATAAAAAATATAAACAATTCTTATAC
>JAHHTE010000178.1 GCA_020024815.1 Mailhella sp. | reverse complement strand
CCTCAAAACTTTTTAATATAATACTCTTGTCTATACAAAATTACGATTATTTTTTCTGTTCATCAAGTATCCTAGCCAAAATTATATTATTATCGAAACACTCCCTATACAAATTTTAAACACATACCTTATATGTATTTAAAGCAACTAGCAATAAGATCATTAATATTCTTGACTTAACATCTCACTATAAATAAAAAATACTAATATTTTTATAACATTAACTATTTTTTTATAATAGGAGTAGTCTATGTTTCAAAAAAAAATCTTTTATTTAATGTTTTTTTTGAGTTTTCTTAGTATTTATAATTTTCCTTGTTATGCAGAAACCTCCCCCAAAAATATAAAAGAAACAGAACAATTAGCAGAACAAGGCAATGCAACAGCACAATTCAATATGGGTTGTTTTTATGATAAACAAAAAGAATATAAAAAAGCTTTTAAATGGTATCAAAAAGCAGCACAACAAAATAATCCAGACGCTCAATATAATTTAGGAATTATGTATTATAATGGCTACGGTGTACTTGAAAACCATCAAAAAGCAGTTGAATATTTTATATTAGCAGCAAAACAAGGGTTAAGTAACGCACAATATAACTTAGGATTAATGTATAACAATGGTGATGGTATAAAAAAAGACATCAACAAAGCTATAAACTGGTATACAAAAGCAGCTGAACAAAATGAAGTTTTTGCACAATATAATTTAGGACTTCTTTATTGTTTAGGAAAAGATATAAAAAAAGACTATACAAAAGCTCATCATTGGTTTCTAAAAGCAGCAGAACAAGGAAATATGCAAGCACAATTCAACCTTGCAACAATGTATCAAAATGGAGATGGAACAAAACAAGATTACAAAAAAGCTTTTAAATGGTACCAAAAGGCAGCTATGCAAGGTGATGCTACATCACAATATAATATAGGTGTAATGTATAATAATGGATATGGTATCCAACAAGATTATGAAAAAGCATATTATTGGTATATGAAAGCAGCTAAACAAAATATGGCTTTAGCTCAATTTAATCTCGCCTCCCTTTATGCTAATGGTCTAGGTGTAAATCAAGATTATGAACTAGCAAAGGAATGGTATGGAAAATCTTGCAAAAATGGATACCAAACAGGTTGCGACTTTTACCAAAACTTTACGAAAAAAGTAATTCAAAATACTTTGGGAATTTTTTAAAATTTTTCATTTTATTTTGCATTTAATATTTATACAATAACTTTAATAAACGTTATTATAAAGGTTTTTTATGTTTAAGATACTATTATTTTTCTTTCTTTTTTTAAATAATGTGATTTTTTTTGCTCCCAACTCTTATGCTGAAGAATGTCAAAAAGACATTCCACAGCTAATGCAAAAAGCAGAACAAGGTGATGCAGACGCACAATTTTATTTAGGTTTTGCTTATACAAAAGATTTAGAAGAATTACCACAAGATTATAAAAAAGCTTTTGAATGGACCTATAAAGCAGCACAACAAAATCATATTAAAGCCCAATATAACTTAGGAATTATGTATACAAAAGGTATAGGTGTAACAAAAGATTTATCCAATGCTTATAAATGGTTTAAAAAAGCAGCTGATCAAGGAAATGCAACAGCACAATATCATGCTGGTTTTATGCTCTATTTAGGACAAGGCGTTTCACAAAACTATGAACAAGCTTTTGATTTATTTACTAAATCAGCAGAACAAGGAAAAGTAGAATCACAATACAACTTGGGTATTATGTATCAAAACGGACAAGGCACAACCCAAAATTTTCAAAAAGCAATAGAATGGTATCAAAAAGCAACTGCACAAAATTATCCTAGTGCGTTTTTAAATTTAGGAAATATGTATGCAGCAGGTCAAGGAGTTGAACAAGATTACCAAAAAGCTAAAGAATTATACATACAAGCTGCTAATTTAGAAAATGCACAAGCTCAATTTAATTTAGGTATAATATATAGCAATGGCTTAGGTGTAAAACAAAACAATAATACAGCAAAAGAATGGTTTAAAAAAGCTTGTGATAATGGCGAGCAACAAAGTTGTGATGAATACAACAAACTTAACAAATAAAAAATATAATCCATATTTTTTATTGAATTTATATATCATACAGACTATTCTTTTTTTCATTCAATGCCGTTATAAACTTTTTTCTATGAGGGATATATGCATTTTGAATTTTTACAAGAACTTGTTGCATTATTTATGATTTCCATTGTTGTTATTTTAATTTGCTCAAGAATTAAAATACCAAGTATTGTTGCATTATTAATTGCAGGTGTTATTTGTGGTCCTTCTGCCTTAAAAGTTGTTTCTGATTTAGAAACAGTTAATATTTTAGCAGATGTTGGTGTTGCTCTTTTACTTTTCACTATTGGTATGGAGCTTTCACTCAAAGAATTAGCACGTATAAAACGGCCTTTACTTATTGGTGGTATGGGACAAATGACCTTTACCATTTTATTTATTACTGCTCTCTTTTTTTGGTTTATTCCTTGGCAAAATGCAGTTGTTTTTGGTTGCTTAGTTACATTATCATCAACAGCTATTGTCCTTAGTATTTTCCAACAAAAAGCTCAAACAGAATCCCCACATGGAAAAATTTGTTTAGCTATTCTTATTTTCCAAGATATAATTATCGTTCCTATGATGTTACTTTTTCCATTATTAGGTGGAAATTTAGAATTAAGTTTTCAAGATGCATTAATAAGTCTTGTAAAAAATTCTGCTATTATTGCTGGTATTGTTCTTTTTAGCAAATATGTCTTACCAAGATTAATGTTTAGTGTTGTACGTACTCGTTCACGTGAACTTATGCTTATGACAACATTAGGCTTTTGCTTTAGTGTTGCATTAATTACAGCATCTATTGGACTTTCTCTTTCTTTAGGGGCATTTATTGCTGGATTACTTTTAGCAGAATCTGATTATAGCCTTAGTGTAATGGAAAATGTTCTTCCTTTTAAAGAAGTGTTTACAAGCATTTTCTTTGTTTCTGTTGGTATGCTCTTAAATTTAGAATTTTTCTTTACCCATATTTTTATTGTAGTTCTTGTTGCAGCTATAATTATTGGTGTAAAAGTACTATCACTTATTCCTGTTGTAAAAATGACAGGATATTCTTTACGTACTGCTATAATTTCTGCTTTTAGTATGGCACAAATTGGTGAATTTTCTTTCGTTTTAGCTGGTTATGCATTAAGTTTAAAACTCATGGATAATAATGGTTATCAAACCTTTTTAGCTGCAAGTATTATTACCATGACCCTTACCCCTTATTTTATTAATAATGCTCCTCAATTTGCACGCTCTATTCTTTTAAAATATTTCAAAAAAGAAGTAGATGTAACAGAAGAAATTCCAGAAAAACAAACAAGTCTTAATGATCATATCATTATTATTGGTTTTGGTATTGGTGGAAAAAATTTAGCAAAAGTGGCTAAGGATTCAGGTATTTCTTACGTTATTTCAGAACTTAACCCTGATACAGTAAAACGTTATAAAAATATAGAACCAATCCATCATGGCGATGCTAGCTATCCTCTTGTACTTGAGCATTTAGGAGTTGAAAAAGCTCGTGTTCTTGCCATTATGGTTTCTGATCCTGTTGGGTCTCGTGCTATTATTAGTAATGCAAAAAAACTCAATCCTAATATTCATATTGTTGTTAGAACTAGATTTTTATCAGAAATTAATAGCTTACGCCAACTTGGTGCAAACGATATTGTGCCAGAAGAATTTGAAACAAGCATTGAAGTCTTTGCAAAAGTATTAAATCATTATCTTATACCTCGCCAAGATATTGAACAATATATTCTTAAAATACGTGAGGAAGTTTATGCTGGAGTTCGGCAAACAGAAATAAAAAGTTCTTTATCTGACATTAAAGATCAACTTCCTAATTTACAATTTGCAAGTTTAAAAGTTGAAAATAATGCACCTATTCAAAATAAAAAATTAGGTGATGGCATATTAAGACATACATATAACGTCAATGTTGTTGCTATTCATAGAAATAAAGAAGAAATTCAACTTAGCCCTGATATTATCTTCAATATTGGCGATATTGTATATCTTTTTGGATCACAAGAAAATATTTTACGAGTTCAAGAATTATTTGGCACTGCTAAAGTAGATTAACATATTATCATTATATATGAATTTTTTTAGGAAAATTTTTTCTTGAGAGGGGAACTTTTGAAAAAGTTCCCCTCTCAAACTCTTCCCTCAAAACTTT
>JAHHTE010000177.1 GCA_020024815.1 Mailhella sp. | reverse complement strand
TTTGAAAGAGGGTTTTAGGGGGAAAACTTTTGCAAAAGTTTTCCCCCTAAAAAATATCTTAAAAAAGTATAATAACAAAAAAGCCATGTTATACATGGCTTTTTTATTATTATAATTAATCTTTATGTTCACGATCACGACGTGGTTTTCTGTCGTGGCGATCGCCTTTGTGTTCTCTATCATTGCGTTCTTTGCGAGCAGGACGAGCAGTATCTTCTGGATTCCATTCAATGCCTTGTTCTTCTAAAAGAACAGCTTTACGGCTAGCACGAATTTTATCGCCATTAATTTCAATAACTTTTACTGTCATATCTTCGCCAAGTCTTGCAATATCTTCTGTTTTTTCAACACGATTTGTATCAAGTTGAGAAATATGCACAAGAGCTTCGATATTTGGAAGAATTTCAACAATAGCTCCAATTTCCAAAATACGACGAACTTTTGCTTGATAGTTTTTGCCAAGTTCTGCTTTTTGGTCGTAATAAAGAACCATTTGTTTTGCTTTTTCCATAGCTTCTTTTGTAGGAGCAAAAATACTAATAGCACCTGAATCATCAATATCAACAGTGGCATTGGTTGCACTGGTAATAGCTTTAATATTTTTACCTCCAGGACCAATAATCATGCGAATTGTATCTGGATTTACAGTAAATTGATCATATTGTGGTGCATAAGGAGAAAGTTCTTTACGATATTCTGGAAGAGCAGAAAGCATGGTATTTAAAATATGTAAACGAGCTTCTTTTGCTTGTGCCATAGCACGTGCCATAACATCAGTAGGAAGACCGTTAATTTTAATATCCATTTGAACTGCTGTAATACCTTCTGTGCTACCAGCAATTTTGAAATCCATATCGCCAAGAGCGTCTTCGTCCCCTAAAATATCCGTAAGAACAAGATATTCATCATCTTCTTTGATAAGACCCATTGCAACACCAGCAATAGGGGTTTTGATTGGTACGCCTGCGTCCATAAGGGATAAGCAACCACCGCAAACAGCAGCCATAGAAGATGAACCATTTGATTCAACAGTTTCAGAAACAACGCGAACAGTAAAAGGAAAATCTTCTTGACTTGGAATAATTGCTTTTAATGCTCTTTCTGCTAAGTGTCCATGTCCAATTTCACGGCGTGAAATTCTTAATGGTTTTACTTCACCAACACTAAAAGGAGGGAAGTTATAATGAAGCATAAAGTTTTTTACTTCATCACCAGCCAAACCATCAGTGCGAAGTTCATCGGAACTAGCTCCTAACGTGGTTACAACAAGAGCTTTTGTTTCACCACGAGCAAAAATAATTGAACCATGAGTTCTTGGAAGAACGCTTGTTTCAATTTCAATAGGGCGAACTGTTTTGGTATCACGATTATCAATGCGTGTACCTTCTTTTAAAATACGTTGACGTACAATTTTCTTTTCTAAATGTTCAAGAATTACACTAACTTCTTTTAATGCTTCTTCATTTTCAGCATAATTTGGATCTTGGAGCATAATTTCTTTAACAGCATTTTTTACATTTTTTCTTGCTTCTTTGCGTTCCAATTTATCAGGAATACGCAAAGCTTTATCCATACCAGCTTCTAAGGCTAATTTTTCAACATGAGCATAAAGAGCTTCATCATCTTCTTTTGGGGTAAATTCAACTTTTTGTTTACCAGCTTTTTCTGCTAATTCTCTTTGAGCTTGGATAAGAGGTTGAATTGCTTTATGTCCCCATTCAAGAGCTTCAATAATTACATTTTCAGGAACAAATTTTGCTTCCCCTTCAACCATAACAACAGCTGTCTCAGAAGCAGCAAAAACAAGATCAAGATCACTTTCTTCAAGTTCTTGAATGGTTGGATTTATTACAAATTCACCATTAACACGACCAAGTCTTGCTCCTGCAATAGGTCCATCAAATGGGATATGTGAAATACAAAGAGCAGCAGAAGCAGCAGTAATGCATTGCACATCAGGCATATTTTTGCCATCATGGGAAAGAACTTGTGCTAATACTTGTACTTCATTACCATAACCTTTTGGAAATAAAGGACGAATAGGACGGTCAATAAGACGTGAAATAAGAGTTTCATTATCACTTGGACGACCAATTTCACGACGGAAAAAGTTTCCAGGAATACGGCCTGCTGCATACATTTTTTCTGCATATTCAACAGTGAGTGGGAAGAAATCTCTTGGAGTATCAAGAGGTGTTTCACAAACTGTTGTAAAAGCAACAGTACCTTCGCATTGAATCCAAACAGCACCAGCTGCTTGGCGAGCAAGTCTGCCAGTTTCTAAAATAATTTCTTTTCCACCAACAATGGCAGAAACACGGGTACAATCTAATAGACTCATTTTTTCTCCTACGTAAGGAGATTCCGTGAAAAATACTAATAAATAAAAATAATAAGGTGTTTTCTAAATTAATCTTTTTTTATTTTTTTGAGGAAAAGATTGAGCTTTAGCTGTTACGGCAAAGGAAGTTACAGATAAAGACAGTATACCCCCCAATTTCCCTTAATTAAGCAAATGTATTGTAGAAAGTTTTAATATCTTTGCTTGTTAGGGTATTGGCAAATAGTTTTTCAAAAAATAAAAAAAGTTATTTATTTTCGTATATTGAATATAAATATTTTTAACTATTACTACATAGTAATTATTTTATTATCATAATTAAGCTTAATCATTATGAATAATTTAGAATTACGCTCTACTAATTGATTTTTTTATATTAGTCTTTTTCACGGACCCTCCATTACGCGACTACATAAAAGATAAAGGGGAAGACAAGCCTCCCCTTAAAATTACTTACGTAAGCCAAGTTTCTCAATAAGAGAACGATAGCGTTGAATATCTGTTTTTTTCAAGTAAGTAAGAAGTTTACGACGTTGACCAACAAGTTTCAAAAGACCTGTACGGCTGTGGAAGTCTTTTTTGTGAGATTTGAAGTGATCTGCAAGACTTTCAATACGTGCTGTAAGAAGTGCAATTTGAACCTCTGGAGAACCAGTGTCACCTTCGTGTTTTGCGTGAGCAGCGATAACTGCTTGTTTTTGTGCTGCATCCATAGCCACAGCGATATCCTCCTGTCCACAATAAAAATTGTGGAGTTATTGGGTTACAAGCCCCCTTAATACTTGCCATATATTTTTGTTATCTTTTTGTTTTGCTTCTGCTAATGCAAGCAAATTTCTTTGATAACGTAGAAATACTTTTTCATTTACCGTAAAATCATTTTCTCTTATAAAAGTGGGATTACCATTTTTAATAGCAAGAGCTTCACGATCTGAAAGTTCAATAATTCGCCAGTTTGGTAAACCATTTTCAATGGAAATAACTTTTGAATTAAGTATTTCAGGATTTTCTTGCAAGTCTTCAAGCGTAATAGCATTTTGAAGGGTAAAAGGGTGGCTATACTCACGAGTAAGTTCTGTGAGCATTGCTCCGCATCCTAGTCGTATCCCCAAGCTGTGGGCCAGGGACCGTATATAAGAGCCAGAACTGCATGTTACTCGAAATCGCATACAAGGTAAATTCACCCATTGAATTTCTGCATGCGAAATATGAATTTCTTTTATTTTGACAGGTGTTTCTTTTCCTGCTCGTGCAAGTTTATATAATGCTTGTCCTTCATGTTTAGCAGCTGAATATGGTGGTACTTCTTGCATACTTGTACCTAACCAATCTTTTACTGCATTTTCAAGCATTTCTTTGGTGATAGTAGAAGTATCACGTTCTTCTATTATTTTTCCTTCTGCGTCCCATGTATCGGTAATTTTACCAAGTTCAAGAGTACCAGAATAGGTTTTTTCACCATTTTCTAAAAGATAACCTGAAATTTTTGTTGCCTCACCAAGTAGAACAATTAAAAGTCCTGTTGCCATAGGATCTAATGTTCCAGCATGTCCTATCTTTTTTTGTCCTAGACGTTTTAATCGTCCAATAGCAAAAGCAGAACTCATGCCTTTTGGTTTATTGAGTAAAAGAATACCGTGTTTTTGTTCCATAAAAAACCAAAATTATAAATAATATCAAATTGTTGGTCAGAGCAAAAAGAGAAATAGACACAACAAAAAACACGTTTCTAGCAAACGTTTAAAATATTTATCTTAAAAATAACGAACTGTCTAGTTTTTTTGTTTTAGAATATTTTTTTGTGGGGGAAATGATTTCCCCCACGCCCCCTCAATTTATACGTATTAAAAATTATTATTTTTTATGTCGATAAATTAAAACTCTTTTGTATGCAAAAGAGTTGGTGTTTTTTTACCTTAGAAAA
>JAHHTE010000176.1 GCA_020024815.1 Mailhella sp. | reverse complement strand
CTATATGTTATAAAAAACTAATCAAGAAATTTATACATATTTTCTTTGACATAACGAATTGCATCTTCAGTATTTTTAACTTCACCAATAATTTGTGCATTTAATAATGCATCACGAAGTTGTCCAACAATAGGACCAGGAGCAAGTTTTGTATGTTCCATAATTTCATTACCATTTAAAAGTGGCTCAAGCATAGAAAGAGGTTTTGTTCCACGTTCCATAAATTTAATATTATGGTTAAAATTAGTATAATTTCCACTACTTGCTTTTATTTGTGCTCTTGCTAATTCAATTAAACGTTCTTTATCAGGTAATTCTAAGAACTTTTGCATTCCTCTATCTGTCATCATTGATTGGAAACGAATTTGATTACTAATCAAATTGCAAATTGTATCAATTTCATCTGTTTCAAAATGAAAACGGCGTAAAATTTTTCTTGCAATTTTTTCACCCATTCTATGATGTTCAGAAAAGAACCAACGATTTGCAAAACGTTCTGCAGCATGAGGTTTACCAACAGCATGTAATAAAACAGCAACAGCTCCTACCCAATCGTGATGTAAAACTTCTTCAGGATAAAGTTTTAAACAACGAATAGTATATTCAAACACAGTTTCTTCAAGTTCAGAACCTTTTTCAACTTGTTGTTTAATAGCAGTTAAAGCTCCAAGCTCTGGAATAAGTCCATGTAAGATAGCACTTTCTTTTAATAATTCAAAAAAGCGTCCCATTGATTCAGCAGAAACCATACGCCATTCTTTAACAAAAGTATGTCCTGATACAGCATCAGCAATATTACTTGCATTTTGCACAATTGCAACCCAAGTGTTTGGATCAATAGGCAAATCATAGTTTGCAGCTTTACGCAATGCAGCAATAGCTAATGCATAATTCTTTTGTAATGTAAGGCAAGGAATACCTTCTAATTTTATGAAGCCACAAGATAAATCAGCAAAAACATCTTCTGATTTTATAAAATTAGCAGTACCAATAACGGCTTCATAGAGTTTTGAATTTGATTCTTCAAGATGTCTAAGCATTCTAGGAGTATAATGTAAACGTAAAGCATCTGGATGAGCTTCTGCGGAACTATCAATATTATAAAATCGAAAAGTAAATCCAGACTCACCTTGCAAGATTGCTAATTCACCAAAATCTTGTCCTTCTTCAAGATTTGGGAAAAGTTTTTGTAAAGTTTCTAAATCAACTTCACAAGCAATGGCAATTTCTTTAATATTTTTTAATTCATTAATTTCATTTTGCAAAGCTGGATTAATTAGATATGTATCATAACCATTTCTTAATATTGTTTTACAAATAGATTTTGCTTCTACGGTATGCATAATATCCCTCTATCTTAGTATTATGTGCTTTTTATAACACGCCTTTACAAGTACCACAAGAGTAAACATAAATTATTTTAAACTTTTCTATTTGCTAGCATTTTTTTTATTTTTATTCTATACAATTTACTAGCGATAGGAGCTTATTATGATAACAGCAGATATTCATACTCATACAAATTATTTTCATGGAAAAAATACAGTAAGAGAAATGTATGCAAAAGCTTGTGAAAATAATTTATCTTACTATGGTTTTTCAGAACATACCCCTTTGCCAGAAGGCTTTGCATGCCTTCTTTACCGTGAAGGAGATATGAAAATTGCATTTAATAATTATGTTAATGAAGTATTAACACTAAAAAAAGAAGTTGAAGAATACAATAAATCAGCAACCATAAAAAAACCTCAAGTATTACTTGGAATGGAATTAGACTTTACACCAAATAATACAAAATTTATGGAAGATCTTATTGCTTCTTATCCTTTTGATTATGTTATCGGTACTGTTCATTTTATAGAAGAAGAAAATATAGGACGTTGGAAAGCAAACCAAGTTAGTCTTGAAGAACGTTTTATTTTTTATGAACGTTACTATGATTTTATTGCAAAGCTAGCACAATGGGGAAAAACAGATATTATTGCCCACCCTGACTTTGTTAAAATTCACAGTATTGAAAGTTTTCACGAATGGCTAAAGCAAGATAGAGCTATTCAATGCTTGCATAACACATTCAAAATTATAAAACAATCAAATATGGTTTTAGAAGTTTCTACTGGTGGACTTATCAAAGAATGTAATGAAATACACCCTTCTCCAAAAATTCTTGAAATAGCTGCTCAATACCAAGTACCAATTAGTTTTGCTTCTGATACCCATACTATTGATACTGTTTGTTATGCTTTTTCAGATTTAGAAAAATTTGCTAAATCTTATGGATATACAAAACATACTATCTTTATCAATCGTAAACCAATAGGACTTTCTTTTTAGCAATGCATATTTGCATTATTATAAAATAAATTTTTTTTGATAATTAGGGAAAGAACTTTTGCAAAAGTTCTCTCCCTAAAACCCTCTCTCAAAAACTTTTAATATAGTTTATTATACTTACTCCTCAAGACAATAAAGATCGTTCAAAAGACACTCTAATAAAATTATATTAGGGTGTATTTCCAAATTATTTAGAAGCACACCCTATTTTACTTTTTAATTCAAAATCTCTTTTGCACGCAAAAGAGATTTTGAATTAAAAAGTTTTGAGAGAAGAGTTTGAGAAGGGAACTTTTTCAAAAGTTCCCTTCTCAAAAAATTAATGTTTACGTCTATCATTAAGCATTTTAACTGCGCAGAATTTACCACACATAGCACACACTTCTTCATCTTTATGTGGTGCACGACGAGTAATAACAGCTTGAGGATCAAGAGCTGCTTTTGTCATTCCGTCCCAATCAAGTGCTTTACGAGCTTTATTCATTGCATTATCGCGATCAAGTGCATGTTTTCTACCAAGTGCAAGCTCACCTGCTTGTGCTGCAATCTTAGATGCAACAATACCAGCCATAACATCATCAACATTTGGCAATGCTAAATGTTCTGCTGGGGTTAAATAACAAAGGAAGTCAACACCAGCTTGAACACCAATAGCTCCACCAATAGCTCCTGCAATATGGTCATGTCCAGCAGCACTATCCATTGTTAATGGTCCTAAAACATAAATAGGTGCATTATAAGTTAATTGTTTAATAATTTGAATATTTGATACAATTTGATGCATACGTACGTGTCCTGGACCTTCAATCATTGTTTGAACTCCAGCTTCACGACTACGGCGTACTAATTGACCAAGAGTAATTGCTTCTTCAATTTGTGCTGCATCACCAGCATCATCACAACCACCAGGACGCAATGCATCACCCAAAGAAATAGTAACGTTATGTTTTAAACAAATTTCTAATAATCTATCATAATTTACTAAAAGAGGATTTTCTTGTTCATTATCAAGCATCCAACGTGCAAGCATTGATCCACCACGTGAAACAATACCCATTACACGACCGTATTTAGGATCATTATCATCACCAAAACCAGCACCTTTACGTGTAATACCACAATGCAATGTCATATAATCAACACCTTGCAATGCTTGCTTTTCAACTTCTTTAAAAAGCATTTCAGGATCCATTGAAGATATTGGTTTATCAGCATCTAAAATTTGTTGTCCAACTGCATACATTGGTACTGTACCAAGTGGTTTTTCCCATTGAGAAAGCATGTTTTTACGAATAGTATCTAAATCACCAGAAATAGATAAATCCATAATAGTATCTGCACCAGCTTCTTTACATGCTTTAATTTTATTATTTTCTGAATCAAGGCAATGAGTTAATGGTGATGTACCGATATTTGCATTAATCTTTACTCGTGCTGGTTGACCAACAATAATTGGTTCAAGATTTGGGTGAGTTGGGTTACCAAGCAATACCATTGTTCCAGCATTGATACCTGCTTCTAATTCTTCAATAGAAAGGTTTTCATAAGCAGAAAGTGCTTTTGCATGTTTGTCAAAGAGAGTTTTTAATGCTTTGTTTTTTGATAACATATTTTTTCCTTTTGACGCAAAAAAAAGCGTCATTAATAAAATATGACGCAAGGTAATCCAAATGGCTTTCCTACGGCAGAATGACCTGCGTCAGGTTCAAAGGGTTAGGATCGCTCCATTCTCAACCATTTTCATGGTTCCCCTAGCAACAAAAAAAATATACTATGTTTATTATAACTTGTCTATAATATTGTGATAATTATTTTCATGATTTTTATTTTATCATATTTTTCATTGTTATTATTTTAAATATAGTTATTATTAACTTTATAAATATTATTTATATTAAATTAATACTGTATAAAGATATATAATAAACTAAAATTTACTA
>JAHHTE010000175.1 GCA_020024815.1 Mailhella sp. | reverse complement strand
GTTTTAGGGGGAGAACTTTTTATAAAACGTTCTCCCCCTAAATTATTTAAAAAAGATATTATTTTAATTTATTATCTTTTAATTCTACAACTTGCCATGGTAAGCCGTATTTATTAAGCATTTCCATAAAAGGATCTGGATCCATTTGTTCCATATTCCAAACACCTGGTTTCATCCATTTTCCTTGTACCATCATCATTGCACCAATCATTGCAGGTACACCAGTAGTATAGGAAATAGCTTGAGAACCAAGTTCTTCATAGCAAGCTTCATGTTGACAAATATTATAAACATAGAAAGTTTTGTCTTGTCCATCTTTTTTACCTTGCATTACACAACCAATACAAGTTTTACCTTTGGTAAGTGGACCAAGAGAAGCTGGATCAGGAAGAAGTTTTGATAAGAATTGAATTGGAACAATGGATTGACCTTGATATTCAATAGGTTCAATACCAAGTAAGCCAACGCCACCAAATACTTTTAAGTGATTGAGATAATTATCAGAGAAAGTCATCCAGAATCTTGCACGGCGAATACCTTTAAGGTTTTGTACTAAAGATTCTAATTCTTCATGATACATGAGATAGCAGTTTTTAGGTCCAATATTTTCAGGAAAATCAAAACTCATTTTCCAAGAAAGAGGATCAGTTTCAACCCATTCGCCACGTTCCCAGTAGCGACCACGAGCAGTAACTTCACGGATATTAATTTCAGGGTTAAAGTTTGTTGCAAAAGGTAAACCATGATCACCAGCATTTGCATCAATAATATCAAGAACATTAATTTCATCTAAAAGATGTTTTTGTCCATAAGCACAAAATACGTTTGTAACGCCTGGATCAAAACCACTACCTAAAAGAGCCATTAAACCTTTTTCTTTGAATTTATCTTGATAAGCCCATTGCCATTTATATTCAAATTTTGCAACATCAAGAGGTTCATAGTTAGCTGTATCAAGGTAATGTACATTGCATTCTAAGCAAGCGTCCATAATGGTAAGATCTTGGTATGGGAGAGCCACGTTAATAACCATAACTGGTTTTACTTTATTAATAAGGGCTACAAGATCAGAAACATTATCAGCATCAACAGCAGAAGTTTCAATATTAACGCCATAGCGTTGTTTTACTGATGCAGCAATAGCATCACATTTTGATTTTGTACGGCTTGCTAAATGAATTTCCGTAAAAACTTCTTTAGCTTGTGCACATTTATGCACAACAACAGAACTTACACCACCAGCACCGATGATTAAAACTCTTGCCATTTTTATCTCCTTTGTGGATTAACTATTATAAAAATAGTTATGAGTTTATGTTTAGTTTTGTAAAAAATGTTATTATATTATCTTTCAAAATAGGTATAGCCACGCATACCATTTTCAAAAGCTTGCATAATTGAAAAACGTTCCGTTGGGCTTATTTGTTTATCACGAACAGCTCTTTCAGCATTATGTCGGATATTTTCCATAATTCTTCTTGGTTCGTATTCAACATAAGCAAGAATATCAGAAACAGAATCTCCGCTAATTTCACGGACAAATTCATAACTTCCGTCTTCTTGAATACGAATAGAAACAACATTAGTATCACCAAGAAGATTATGTAAATCTCCAAGAGTTTCTTGATAAGCACCAACTAAAAATGCTCCAAGATAATATTCTTCACCAACTTTCATGGAATGGAGTTCAAGGGTATTTTTCATTCCTTGCATATCAATAAAATTATTGATACGTCCATCACTATCACAAGTCATATCAGATAAAATGCCTCTACGTTCAGGATATTCATTTAATCTATGAATTGGCATGATAGGGAATACTTGGTCAATAGCCCAAGAATCGGGTAGGGATTGGAATACACTAAAGTTACAATAATAAATATCTGCTAAAGTTGAATCAATTTCATGTAAATCTTTTGGAATAACTTTTAATTTTGATTTTTCTTCAGCAATAGAACGCATAATAGCCCAAAAATATCTTTCAGCTAATGTTCTTTGACGAAGAGTTGCTCTACCAGTAATAAAAAGTTGTCGCACTTCATCATAATAATACATAGCATCATTATAACATTCTTGTAAGCTACGTACATTAACAGACTCAAGAGCTTCTTTTAAGTTGAGAATTGGTTCAGGGCAGTCATCACTAAGTTTTTCGGGTAAATTACCTACTTCAATAAGACTAACATCTAAGATATTGAAAAGTAAAATAGAATAGTAAGCAACAGTAGCACGTCCTGATTCTGTAACAATATGTGGGTGGGGGATATTTTGTTCGTCCATAATAGCCATTACAGATTCCACAACGTCAGTACAATATTCACTTAATGAATAGTTACGAGAACTTACATAATTAGTATGAGAACCATCATAGTCAACAGCAAGACCACCACCAAGGTCAATATATCCCATTGCAGCTCCTTCTTGTACAAGACCTGCATAAATTCTTGCTGCTTCCATAACAGCAGAACGAATATCACGAATATTGGGAATTTGAGAACCTAAGTGGTAGTGAAGTAATTTTAAACAACCAAGCATATTTTCAGCTTTTAAAATATCTACAACATCTACAATTTGTGCTGATGTAAGCCCAAAAGAAGAACGCTCACCACCTGATTCTGCCCAGTGTCCAGTTGTTGCTTTTGTGCTAAGTTTTACACGTACTCCAATTTGAGGTGTAACATTTAAAACTTTAGCTCTTTCTAAAATAGTATCAAGTTCACCGGGCATTTCTATAACAAAAATACAGTTATAGCCAAGACGCATAGCATGAAGACCAAGATCTATAAATTCTTCGTCTTTATAACCATTACAAATAAGGCACGCTTTTCTACTTTTTATTTGAGAAACAGCAGCAATAAGTTCTGCTTTTGAACCAACTTCCATACCATGATGAAAGCTTTTTCCATAATCAGCAATTTCTTCTACTACTTGTTGTTGTTGATTTACTTTGATAGGAAAAACGCCACGATATTCACCTTTATATCCAAGCGTATTAATGGCTTCTTTAAAAGTTTGATGTAATAATGCAATTTGAGAATCTAATATATTTTCAATACGTAAAAGAACTGGCATATCATAACCACGTTCTTTTATTTCATTTATAATTTCTAAAACACTAACTTCTGACCCGCCTTCTTTACCAAAGGGACGGATAGTTACTTCACCACTTTTATTTATATCAAAGTAACCAGCTCCCCAGTTGCGAATACCATACATTTCAACAGAATCTTCAATATCCCATTTTGTTTGTGTATTTTTTTTTGCCAATTCTTCTACCTCGTTGGTAATAATAAATATCTATGAAACGTGAATATAATTAGCATAAAAAATGCTCTTTGTCATGCTTAAATTTTTGCGTAAAATTAGTGCGTTTTTTTATATTTAATGTATAATTTATTTGAGGTTATTTATGGTAAAAGAATTTCAAAAATATATTATGCATGTAGATATGGACGCCTTTTATGCGTCAATAGAACAGCGTGATAATGATGAATATAAAGGAAAACCCGTAATTATTGGTGGAAGAATAAGGGGAGTTGTTGCAACATGTTCTTATGAAGCAAGAAAATTTGGTATACGTTCAGCAATGCCAATACATGAAGCTAAAAGAAAATGTCCTCAAGGGATTTATATTTTACCAAGAATGAAATATTATCAAGAAGTTTCAAAAATGATTTTTGAAATTTTACAAAATTATTCTCCATTGGTTGAAATGGCTTCTATTGATGAAGCTTATTTAGATATTACAGGATTAGAAAATTTATTTGGTAGCCCAGAACAAATAGCTAAAAAAATACAAATGGAAATTTTTCAAAAAACAAATGGGCTTACAGCATCAGTTGGTATAGCCCCTATTAAATTTTTAGCAAAAATAGCCTCTGATGAAAAAAAGCCTCATGGTTTATTTATTATTACAAAAGAAATAATGTTTAGTTATTTACAAAATTTGAATATTCAAAAAATTCCTGGTGTTGGTAAAAAATTTATACTTGAGCTTAATAAAATAGGTATAAAAAAATGTGCTGATGTTATGAATATGCCAAAAGAATTTTGGGAAGAAAAATTTGGTAAAGCTGGGATTATGTTGTATGAACGAGCCTGTGGTATAGATGAAAGAGAAGTTACACCATATTCGGAAAGAAAATCAGAAAGTGCAGAAACAACATTAGATGAAAATATAACAAATAAAACAGAATTAAAAAAATGGCTTTTATTACATTCTGAACGTGTTGGTATGGGGCTTAGAAAACAAAATTTAAAAGGAAGAACAATAACTATAAAAATTAAATT
>JAHHTE010000174.1 GCA_020024815.1 Mailhella sp. | reverse complement strand
TTTCCCTTATACCGAGTTTACGAGGTTTAGGGAAATAGACAGCAACGCTAGGGGGATTTACCCCCTTTGCTTCCCCTTGTAACGGGGTTTTAGGGTAGGTATCCCCCTAAAATGGTTATAAGGATATTATCCTTTTTATTATACTATTACATAGTATTAGATATCATAAGGGATTTCACTCCTAAACCCGAAATATTTAATATGAGGTTTCACCCCTTATAACTCCTAACACTATGGAATAGTATAATAAAGATGAAAATGTTATATAAACAAGAAAAAATAAGTTAGAAACACACCCTAGCTTAAAATAAAAAATCCTTTTGTTAGAAAAGGATTTTTTTGACAAAAAGTTTTGTAAGGGGGGTAGGGGGAGAAACTTTTTCAAAAGTTTTCCCCCTAAAACTATCTTGTATAAATATATTATTGCATAAAAGGAATAATTTTAGCTTTTGGTGCAGGAGCTTGAGCTGTATCAATTTCAATTTCAGGTTCTGCAGTAAATTGACAATGAGGACAAGTCCAAATGCTTTTATCATAAGCATCTAATCTTTTTTCAATATTCATACGAATAAGATCGCCGTTTTCGTGGTAACATCTAGGGCAGAAAGGACCTTGTTTTTGTCCTCCAGAAATGATCCAATAAGCATCACCGTCAAAAATAATATTTCTAGAAATGCTAAGAACATCTTCTAAATCGTGTAATTGAACTCTAAGTTTTGCATTTTCTTGTGCAAGTTCAATATAGAGTTTTTGTAAACTTCTTAATTCCACTAAAGCTTGATCAAATTTACCTTGATTTATAAGTTTTTCAACTTCATAAAAACGATAATATTCTATCATGGCGTAACCCTTATAATGCATTTTATATTTATGGTTTATAAATATCCTTATAACTATCGGTCTAATAACATAAAACTTTAGAACATATTATCTTTCACGACGAGTTTTTATTCCAATCAGAATAGGGATTTTGTGATAAAGAAACATTGAGGTATTTAGATAACTTACTTACCTCTTCACCTATCCAAGAAGGAAAAGTAATATGTTCATTTTCGTTTTTAAGTTCAACTTCTGCAATGCATAAACCTGCATTTGCTCCTAAAAATTCATCTATTTCCCAAATATGCCCACATTCTTCAAAAGTATATCTGTATTTTTCAATAATTTCTGTTGCATCTAACGCATTAAGTAATTCATTTGCTTCATGTAGAGGGATAGCATATTCGTATTCGTGTCTAGAAATTGGGCCAACACGAAGTTTAATGGTAAGAAAACCTTGATTATTTGCAACACGAACACGGACAGTTCTATCCGTTGTTCTTGCAATATAACCTTGACGGAAAAGAACTGGTTCGGCTTTTCCTTTCCAATCATCGTTTTTTAATAAAAATTTTCGTTCAATTTCTTTTTGCATAACTAAAATTTCGTTCTATCATAAGAAGATTTTTTTTCTTTTTGGGCATTACTTTCAAGAGCAGCTCTAAATTGACGAGCTTTTTCAACTCTTGCATGTTGTCTTTTTTGTCTAAATTCTTTAGCTTTTTCAATAAGATCACGGCGTTTTCTTTCAAAAATAACTGTTGTTTTTAAAGATGCCATACCAAGAGAAAGCATAAGAGTTATACTCATCATTACTTTGATGAGAGACCAAAAGTTTGTTTTAATAATGCCTTGCATTTGTCCTAGTCCAAGACTACCACCAAAGAATACAGCAACGAAAATACCTATAATACCAAGTGGAACAAAAAACATTGCAAGTTTTACAAAAGTTCGCATGGTAAGAATAAAAAATAATGTAAAATCTCTAACCATACGAAGAATTTTTAATTTCTTTTCAAGTTCAACAATTTGTTTTTCTAAAATTGCAAGTTTTGTTTTTGCTTCTTTGTATACTCTTGGCAATGTGAAGTTAGAGCCAAAAGCCCAGTTTAGAATTTGTGCACAATTATTAAAAAGAGTATTAAAGTTGGTGAATGTTTTTTGTAAGGCAAACCAACTCATTTCATCACGAATGGTTTCAACTTTAAGTAAGGCTTTTTCATAACTATTTTTTAATTTTGTAATTTCTGCAGTTATAGCTTCTGAAATTTCTGCTTCAATGGCAGGTCTTTCTTTAGCAATTTCAAGAAAGAGAAGATAGTTTTTTATTTCCCCAAGTTTTAGGAGATGTTGTATATTTTCTGTTTGTTCTGGAATAGGGTTTGTTTCTTTTGTAAACCATTCATTAATATTTGTATTTAATGTTTCAAGAGCAGTTCTTTCTACAAAAAATTTATTATATGCTTCTTTCCAAAGACGTTGTAATAAGCTTAAAATATGTGTTTGACCACGAATAAGCTCTGGGTCAAGAATAATTTTATGAAATACATAAGGATTTTTACTTACAATTTCAGCTAATTCACGAGCAACTTTTTCAGCATATCCACGTTTTAGGTTACATACATGAATTCTATATATTGGATCTTTCCAACCAGGTAAAAGACGTATACTATTATTATACATTTCAATAGCATCAAGGTAATGGCCTTGAATTTCTTTTGTTCTTGCGATTAAGAATTTAAGCCATGCTTGGTGTAATGTAATGGTGCAAAGTCCGTCAGCATCATTCCAATATTGCATAGCACGATCAAGATCGCCTTTTTCCATTTGAATAAAACCTAAGATACAATGAATATGCCAATTTTTAGGTGATTTTTGCAAAAGTTGTAAACATTCACGTTCAAAACCATGTAAATCTTGAGGTGGGCATTTAGCAAAACGTTGTAAAAGAATATTGTTTGGATCTGATTGATGTTCAGCTGTAATTTCTGGATCAGATTCAATTTCACGGTTAGTAATACGCCAAATACGTGCAATATTAGGTAATTGAATAATATGATTAATAGCAAATACAGCTTTTAAAATTTTTCCTGCTGTATTATTTTCATGGATCATATTAAGATATGCAGAAATACCTTCACGGGCAATTCTTTTATCTATTTCACGAAAAGCAAGATTTGCATCAGATAAGTTAATATTATTTAAATTTTCAAAATATTGTGGAGAAACAGGTTCAACAGATTTTGAAGGACATTGCATTGGGCTGTGATTGGAAGAACCACAATAAAAACAAGGTTTATTCTTAGGGAGAAGAGCTTCTGGTAATACAATTGAAAAAGAAGTAACTTCTGTTTTTTGTGTTTTTAACTCAACAGTACAAAAAGAATCTATGCTTGTATTTGTGCTTGAATAAACGAGATCTTGAATTTTAAAATCATCACCAAGAATAAAAGCATTTTTATAGCTAATATAAGGAGTATCAGGGCTAAGGTCGTCCCAATTAATATTAATTTTTTTAGGTAATTCTGGGGTGAAGTTTAAATTATTTTTATCTGTAACAACGTTAATACAAGGCCAATACGCATCAGGGTGTTGTTCGCGTATAGTGGTTATTGTATTAGTAATAGCACGCATCCATTCTCTTAAAATAGATAAATTTTCAAGAGGGATAATAAGGAAATTATTTATAAAAGAATATTTGAGTTTATTTTGGGAAATAAACACTTCTAAGTAATAGAAAAATGTTTGCCAGCCTTTTTGGTATTGTTTGTCAATAGGATTACCAAGAGGACGTACAAAAGCATACCAACTTTGTTCTGATGAAAAAGGAAGACGGCGTTCTGTTGAAATAATTTTCCATGCAGTATTTCCACGTTGACTTAAACCTTTTACTTCAAAAATGCTTAAACCAGGAACACTTGCAGCAAGAGAGCCATAATCTGGATGAATATATATATAGCCACGAGAATTTGAAATTTCAGCTTTTAAATATCTAAATTCATGAGGAATATCAATGGATTTTACTTGATCAACACCAATAGATAAGCGACTAGGAAAAGCGAAAGTTGTAATACCTACGCTAAATTGCTTTGCCCAAAGATCAAGTTTTGCAAGACTATTGATCATTACCTCTGGGGTAAAGAAAAACCAAAGTGATTGTGATCCAACAGAAACAATTTCTAATGCACCCGCGTCTTGTAAAATTTCTATTGCATTTTGATGATGACCTTGATTACCCCAAACTATCCATGCACAAACACCATCAGATGAAAGCATCTCCTCACGGACACTAGGTTGGCTATCCAGTATTTGACGAATTTCTTGCATATTACTCTCAATTATTTAATTTCCAATAATTACTTTATCGGATAAAAATTTTTTTTTAATATAATGTTTGCCTAAAATAATTAAATTTTTTTAGAGAAAATTTAACGAGTTATTTTTAATTATAAGTTTATTTTAAATTATTTTAAAATTGAATGTTAAGTTTAATAC
>JAHHTE010000173.1 GCA_020024815.1 Mailhella sp. | reverse complement strand
ATTATAAAATTAAGTAAAAAACATTACAAAATTATATTAAATAATTTTATATCCAATTAAATAATCTACAAATATACAACAAATATTTAAAAATAAAAAGGAGTATCCCTTAAAATAAGGTGAAAAGAGCTAAAAAAAGAGTTAATTTATGTAATGTGTTATAATAAAAATACATTTTATATCATATTTAAAATTTTTCTGCTATTATCAGATAATTTAATATTTTCGTTCGTATTTTTTGAATATATAATTTCTTGCAAAATTTGTAAAGCTTGTTCTATATGTTCCACCCAAATAGTCCCTGCTCCATAAAGCATAAGTCCTGGTGCTTCAAGTGGTCCACGAATAGCAAGAATAGGTTTGTTATAGCCAAAAGCCATACCTACTTCTACGCCTGCATCTTGTCCTGATGTTCCTAAATAGACAATAAAATCTGTAACCTTACACGCATTAGCACAAAAATTAAATACTTCTCCACCGTGATCAGTATCCATCCATTCACGGCGTTGACTAGCATTTAAGCCTTCTGGTGGAGTTGCTTTTTGCGTCCAATCTAAAATCTCATAGCCCATTTCTCGCATTTGTTTTGCAAGTAAACGTACGGCATGAATATTTTTAAATGAGGACGCAATATAAACTTTCATTAACTTTCAAGCCAATTTTTTAATTCATCTAATTGATTTTTTACGGAAATAGGTCCAGTACCACCACTTACATTTCTTCTTTTTACTGCTGTGTAATAATCTAAATATACGTAAACTTCATCAGTTATTTCAATAGAATAATCTTTACAAAGCATATTAAAATCATTTAATGTTAAATCTTCTAAACCAACGCCACGTTCTTCTGCCATAGCAACAGCACGACCTGTAATATGGTGAGATTCTCTAAAAGGTATGCCTTTTGTAGTGATATAATCAGCAAATTCAGTTGCGTTTAAAAATCCAGCTTTTAATGCTTTTTCCATTTTTTCTACACGAAAACGAATACCCATTAACATATCAGCCATAATGCTTAAAGAGCTTTGTACTGTCTTATCTGTATCCATAAAAGGAATTTTGTCTTCTTGTAAATCTCTATTGTAAGTTAATGGTAATCCTTTTAATGTTGTTAATAAATTCATAAGGTTACCATAAGTTCTTCCTGTTTTACCACGCATAATTTCTGCTACATCAGGATTTTTCTTTTGTGGCATAATAGAAGAACCAGTGGAATGCGCATCAGATAATTGAACAAAACCAAATTGAGGATTTGCCCACCAAATAAGCTCCTCACAAAAACGGGATAAATGCATCATAATAACAGAACCTGTAAACATTGCTTCAAGCACATAATCACGGTCTGCAACTGTATCCATACTATTTTTAAATACTCCATACATTTCAAGAGTATTTGCAACAGATTGAGGATTTAAATTATATGTTGTACCAGCTAAAGCTGCAGCTCCAAGTGGACTTATTCTTGCTCGTTTTTCTGCTTGTTCAATTCGTTCAATATCACGTTTAAACATCCATGCATAAGCTAATAAATGATGAGCAAGACTTACTGGTTGGGCTGGTTGCATATGTGTACAACCAGGTAATAAAACACCTTGATTTTCTTCTGCTTTATGCACAAAAGCCGCAATAAGATTTTTAGCTAAATGAGACCATTCACGTAATGCATCAGAAGTAAAAAGACGTAAATCTAAACAACATTGATCATTTCTACTTCTGCCAGTATGCAATTTTTTTCCAACATCACCCACTATTTCTGTAAGACGTGTTTCAATGTTCATATGAACATCTTCTAATTCTTGTTTCCAAGTAAGTGTGCCATTTTCAATTTCAGCCAAAACACTATCAAGACCTTTACAAAGTATATTAGCTTCTTCTTGGGTAATAATGCCTTGTTTTGCAAGCATTTTTGCATGGGCTTTTGAACCCATAATATCTTGCTTATACATTTTAGTATCAAAAGAAATAGATTCTGTATATGCTTCAACTTCTTTAGAAGTGGATTCTTTAAAACGTCCACCCCAAGGCTTTACTTGTGCAGTCATTATTTACCCTTTTTTTAAAATAACTTTTCTAAAATCTAGCTGTATATATTACTATAAAATCTACTTTTATAACTTCCCTTACTACAATATTAAAAATTTTTGCAAGGAAAGTTTATAGGGAAAACTTTATAAAAAATTTTCCCTATAAAAAAAATTAATATTTTTTTACTCTATCAGCATAACCACGAATACGTAAACCTTGTAAGCGAATAAAGCCAGCTGCGTCTTTATGGTCATAAGTTGCACATTCTTCAAATGTAGCAAGATCATGGCAATAAAGGCTATTTGGTGAAAAACGACCAACAGGCCAAGCCATACCTTTATAAAGTTTTAAACGTACTTCACCAGAAACGCCTTCTTGCGTTTTATCAATTAAAGCTTGCATAGCTTCTCTTTCAGGAGAAAACCAAAAACCATTATAAATAGCAGCAGCATAACGAGGCATAATAGTTGCACGAGTTGCTAAAGCTTCACGGTCAAGACAAATACCTTCAAGATCTTGGTGGGCAATAAATAAAACTGTTCCTGCTGGGGTTTCATAAACACCACGAGATTTCATACCAACAAAACGGTTTTCCACCATATCAAGACGACCAATACCATGTTTACCTGCAATTTTATTTAAGGTAATCATAATATCCATTGGTTTCATATAATTACCATTTAAAGCAACTGCATCACCTTTTTCAAAAGTAATGGTAATATATTCAGGTTCATTTGGAGCTTGCTCTACTGGAACTGCCATAATATGTGATTCGGGAGCTGGTTCTGACCAAGGATCTTCAAGTTCTCCACCTTCAAAAGAACAATGTAACATATTTCTATCAATACTATAATGTTTACTGCTTGTAGAAAGTGGAATATCATGTTTTTGTGCAAATTCTGTAAGAGCAGTTCTTGACATTAAATCCCATTCACGCCAAGGAGCAATAACTTTTAACTCTGGAGCTAACGCATTAATAGAAAGCTCAAAACGTACTTGATCGTTTCCTTTTCCTGTTGCACCATGAGCAATAGCAGTAGCACCTTCTTGTTTTGCAATTTCAACAAGTCTTTTTGCAATAAGAGGTCTAGCAACAGAAGTACCTAATAAATATCTGCCTTCATAAAGGCAACCAGAACGAAGCATAGGGAAAATATAATCACGTGCAAATTCTTCTCTTAAATCTTCTATATATGCTTTTGTTGCACCAGTTTTTAAAGCTTTTGGTTCAACACCATCAAGATCATCTTCTTGCCCTAAATCAGCAGTCATTGTAATAACTTCATAATTATGATGAACTTGAAGCCATTTTAAAATAACAGAAGTATCTAAACCACCAGAATACGCAAGAATAACTTTTTGTGCTTTACTCATCACATTCTCCCTATAATATAAAGGTAAACACTTGATTTTTTCAAGTATTAACAGCATAATTCATTTATTATGACAGTGAGAAAAATTTTACTCATTTCTTATATAAATGTAAAGTTTTTTAATAAAGAGAAATACATGGAAAAAGATATTTATTTAAGTCCTTATCGAAATTACAGAACATTTTATACCAATAATTCTAATGAACAAAAAATCCAAATTATTATTGAAGAAACAGATCTTTTAATTACTCTTACAACAAAAATAGAGGCAGAAAAAATCATTCCATTAGTTAAAAATAAACTTCAAGAACTACGAAACATTATTAAATTCTGGATACAACTTTATCCACAAATTCAACATAGCCTTGAACCAATACCTTGTCCCTCAAATGCTCCTTCCTTTATAGAGGTAATGTGTGAAAGTGCTAACTATGCTCAAGTAGGTCCATTTGCAGCAATAGCAGGAACAATAGCACAAATTATTTGTCATTTTATCCATGAATTTTTAAAAAATAATGATTTACCTAGTGATGTAATAGTTGAAAATGGTGGCGATATATATATTTACTCACAAAAAGAACGTATTATAGGAATAATGGCTAATCCCAAAGAAAATTGCACATTAGGGATAAAATTAAATGCCAGTGATATGCCTATAAGTATTTGTTCTTCTTCTGCAAAAATAGGACATTCTTTAAGTTTTGGGAAAGGAGATCTAGCTCTTATTATAGCAAAAAATGCTTCACTTGCTGATGCTTTAGCAACAAGTTACTGTAATCAATTACAAAAAAAACAAGATATTAGTAAATTACTTGAAAGAGCAAAACAAGATCATTCTATTGAAATACTTGATAATCCTTATACTAATTCAATAACTAAAAGTGGACTAATGGGAATTTTTTTACAAATAGATGAAAACATTGGTGCATGGGGAAATATAGAATTTATTGCAATTTAAAAATTAAATTAGGGGGAGGACTTTTTATAAAAAGTCCTCCCCCTAAAAC
>JAHHTE010000172.1 GCA_020024815.1 Mailhella sp. | reverse complement strand
GCTTGCCCCTCGTTTCCCCTTTGGTCGGGTCTAAGGGGTGAAACCCCTTATTAAATATGATACTATGTTATAGTAGAGTAAACAAGAAAAAAATAATTTAGAAACACACCCTAGTTAATCTTAATTAAAATTTAATATTTTTTCTTAAGCCTTTTTAATATTCTTTATCTTGTGAAAAAACAAAAACTCTTTTGTACGCAAAAGAGTTTTTGGATTAAAAAGTTTTGAGGGAAGAGTTTGAGAGGGGAACTTTTTCAAAAGTTCTCCTCTCAAAAAAAAATTATTGATTATTTTGTATAAACCATTTTTTAGCTAGTTCTATAAGAACTTCTAAATCACCACCAGCTGCTACGTTTAGAAAAGATCTATATTGTCTGACCATATCTTGACTTAATGGGTTTGCTTCAAAAAGTCCTATAAATAATTCACCATCTTCTTTAACATTATCTTGACTTGCTTGTAATCGACGTAAAAACGATGGGGTAAGAAATTCTTTTAATTCTGGCATATTAGCTGTCATGGCGAAATAAGCAACATTAGTTACAAAATTTAATCCTTGTAATGCTGCCATTGCTTTATCATGCTCATAAGCACTTGCATAAAATGGAATACAATTAATTTCTTCAAATAAATTAAAAATACTATCTTTAATTTTTTCTTTTTCTGGGGTTAGTGTATCAAAATATGAACCAAGACAAAGACATATTTTATTATATTCTAAAGAACGTGGACCAAAAAGAGGGTGTGTTCCTATTACTGGACCTTTATAATATTTTTCCATGCTTTTAATGGGTAAAATTTTTACGCTAGTAATATCCATTAAAATACAATGGTTAGGAATATGATGAGCAATTTTTTTACACATTTCTTCCATTGCTTTTGCAGGAATACAAAAAAGAATAATTTCCGCATTTTTTATTGCTTGGAAAAGTTTTTCTTCAGCAAAAGGAATATCTATTCCAATAACTTCATGTTGCTTTTGGGTAAAACGCTCATAAAAGGTTTTCCCCATTTTTCCAGTATGTCCAATTATTGTGATACGCATATTGTATTCCAAATATCAAAAAAATCAGGAAATGATTTTGTAATAGCGTTTGGATTATCAAAATTTGTTTTAAAACCTTTAAGATTTGTAAGACTTAGGCTCATTACAATTCTATGGTCGCCATAACTTGTAAACGCTATTTCTTCTTCAGGCGCTACAAGATTAGGATTACCTTTAATAATAAGATAATCTGTGTATTCAATGGTTTCTATGCCAATTTTTTTGAGTTCTAATGCCATAGCGTGTAGTCTATCACATTCTTTAATGCGTAAATGGGCTATATTTTCAATTTTTGTTTCACCTTCAGCAAAAGCTGCTAATACAGCAACAGTAGGAACAATATCAGGGCAGTCTGCCATGTCAACAGTTATGCCTTTAAGCTTAGCAGGGGAGACTGTAATATCATCATTTTCATCATAAGAAATTTCTGCTCCCATTTGTTCTAAAATATCTTTAAGTGCTTTATCTGCTTGTAAGCTATTTTTATTTAAACCTTGTACGGTAACTGGCTTATTACCTAAAGCTCCAGCAGCAAGAAGATACGAAGCTCCTGACCAATCACCTTCAACCTTATATTTTCCACTTTTATATGTACCATTATCAATATAAGGACGTACACGAAAACGAATTTCACCGGGAACAATTTCTTTTATTACTCTAAAATCAATGGGTTTCCATTTGATATTTTCTTCTGTACTTTGTTCATGGTCTTTTATTGCAACATCAAAACGAGCATTAAATTTACGCATAACATCAAGGGTTAAGCCAACATAAGGCCATGAAACAACGTGTTTTCCACCTACATAAATAATAAGTTGTTCTTTACAAAGTGGTGCTGCCATTAAAAGACCTGATAAAAATTGACTTGATTCTTCAATACTAATGGTTATTTCTCCACCATTTAATCCATTTGCTTTCATTAACATTGGAGGATAACCCTCTTTTTCATACATAAATTTTGCACCAAGTTCTTCTAAAGCCTTAGTAAGTGTTCCTATTGGACGTTCATGCATTCTTGGAGCTCCGTATATATGAAAATATCCCTCTCCTGTGGATAAAATTGCGGTTAATAATCGACATGTTGTGCCTGATTCATGCACATCACAAGGAACAGGACTTTGCATATCTTTACCACCAGTAGGGCGAGAGCCAATAACTTTATATGTGCCTTTATCTATTTTCTCAAATTTTGCCCCTGTTTTTGATAAAATATCCATTGTTTGAAATAAATCTTGACTTTCAAGAACATTTTCAACTATGGATTCTCCTTTTGCAAGGCTTGCACCCATAATAAGTCTATGGGATACTGATTTTGATGCAGGTGCTTTAACTATAATTGTATTTGACATAGTATATCCTTATTTTTTAGGGTGTATTGTTTGCACAAGAGTTTCAACTGTGCCATCAAAAATATGCAATTTTAACATATCGTTTTTTTGTAAATCATTGACAGATTTTACAACATTTGTTTGACCATTGATAATTTTTTCAGCATATAAATAACCCTTTTCTAAAGGTTTTTTAGGATTATTGGCTTCGAGTTTAATATTAAGTTTCTCAAGTAATGTTTCTTTTTCTTTTATGTATTCAATAAAATTACTTTGTAAGGAATGTGTTACTTTTTGATAAGATATATCTTTTTTTTCAAAAATAGTATTAATAGTTTTATGTAAATCTTTTTGATTTTGTTTTAATATATCAGTGTAATATGTAACTTGTGGTTTATATTGTAAAAGTGTTTTTTGTGTATTATTTATAAGATAATATTTTTCTTGTAATAAATTTTTTTGTGCTAAATGTAAACGTGATTGTAATTCATCTAAACGTATGGATTTTTCAAAAAGTTTATTTTTAGGTGAAACATAGTGTAAGCCTTTTATTAAAAACTGACATTCACGTTCTAATTTATTAATTTTATTAGTAAAATATGATTTTAATGTGTATTCAAGATCATCTAATTCTTGTATTAAAATATCACGTTCTTTCCATAAAAATTGTGCTACATGGCTTGGGGTTGCACAACTTTTATCACTAACATAATCAGCAATAGAATAATCTGGTTCATGCCCAATACCTGTAATAATAGGAATAGAGCAAGAAAAAATTGCTCTTGCTAAATTTTCATTATTAAAAGCCCAAAGGTCTTGAATAGAACCTCCACCACGAATTAATACAATTACATCAGCTTTTTTTTGGTTAGG
Source organism: Mailhella sp. (assembly GCA_020024815.1). Lineage (GTDB taxonomy): Bacteria > Desulfobacterota > Desulfovibrionia > Desulfovibrionales > Desulfovibrionaceae > Taurinivorans. The sequence goes on along the minus strand of JAHHTE010000172.1, from coordinate 1,249 downwards.
AAAAATATGGTCTTGTGCTGTTTGCAATGCTTGTATTAATTGTTCAGGAGCTTCATCTCCTTGTACAAGAGATGGAAATATATGGATATAACTCTTGTTGCCACGTTTTGCAGAAATTCTTAAAAAATCATGGATAACTGCTCCTGTTGGAGCTGTAATAAGTGCAACATTCTTTAAATATTTTGGAATTGGTTTTTTGTATTTATTATCAAATAATCCTTCACTAGCAAGTTTGCGTTTAAGTCTTTCAAATGCTTCATAAAGTTGCCCTATTCCACTTTCAATAGCATGTTCTATGATAAGTTGATATTGTCCTCTTGCTCCATAAACAGTTAAACGTCCAGCACAGACAATCTCTTGACCATCACGTAAACTATGTGCAAGACTTGGTTTTGCTCCTTCATCAAAACATTCTCCTGTAAGTGGATCAAAGGTAAGGTCTTGATGATAACGCTTAAACCATACACAACTTATAAGATCTTGATTATCTTTTAATGAAAAATAAATATGCCCAGAAGAAGCTTTTACACAATTTGTTACTTCGCCTTTTACCCAAATAAAAGGAAAACGTGCTTCTAAAACTTGATTAAGTTTAAAATTAAGTTCACTGACTGTAAGTATGTTATCCATAATAATAATTTTTAGCTTTTTTTAGGCTAAGAGTAAAGAAACTTTTTTATATATTCCTGTTAAAGAAGAGTGTAAAAATATTTTGAATATATTTTTATTCTGTGAAAAAGTGCTAGCTTTACAATTAACTATTTGTAAAAGAGTTTTTGATTAATAAATTTGAGGTAAGAATTTGAGAAGAAAATTTTTATAACAGTTTTTTCTAGGGTGTGTTTCTAAATTATTTTTTTCTTGTTTATATAACATTTTCTTCTTTATTCTACTATAACATAGTATCACGTTTAATAAGGGGCTTCGCCCCTTAGACCCGAGCAGGGTGGTAAGCTAACGGGGGGGCAAGCCCCCCAAGCTCTCACCCCCGCTTTAGTCGTTGCGACGCAGGAAGCTACGAATAAAGACAGCAATTAATAACGCAAAATTAAACTACATAAATCACTGTCGCTATCCGTAAGGCTCATTCTTCACCAACGGCTACCGCTGCACCCCCGAGCAATGCCCCCCAGTTTCACACTCTTTCAGCAAGTCGCTTTGCTCCTCGCTTACAGAGAGTAAAACTTATTAGGGCAGTGATTTTATGAAAATATTTTTTATTTTATAAGCCTAATGCGTTAAAGTAATT
>JAHHTE010000171.1 GCA_020024815.1 Mailhella sp. | reverse complement strand
CTCAATAACATATTAAAATAAAATTTAAATTTAAAATAAAATTTAATAGTCAAAGTCTTGACAATTAAGTAATCGTTCTTATTTTTCTAATATAGAAAGTAAATAATCCTTTTAGGTTATAAGAATAAAATAGAGGAAAGTTATGTCTGTTTCATATAAAGATTATTATAAAATTTTGGAAGTAAGCAGAGATGCCACTACGGAAGAAATTGATAAATCATATAAAAAGCTTGCTCGTAAATATCACCCAGATTTAAATCAAGGTGATGCCACAGCAGAAGAACGTTTTAAAGAGGTAAATGAAGCACATGAAGTGTTAAAAGATCCTCAAAAACGTAAATTATATGATCAATTAGGTCCTAATTGGAAAGACGGACAAAATTTCCAAGGTGCACCAGGTTTTGAGCATTTTAACTTTGGTGGACAAGGTGGCTTTAGTGGTGGTGATTTTAGTGATTTCTTTGAAATGCTCTTTGGACAACATGGAGGTTTTGACGGAGGTTTTGGAGGCTTTGGACAAGGATCATATTCTCGTTCACGAAAAGGACAAGATGTAGAGGCAACTGTTCATATTAGTCTTGAAGAAGCACATAAAGGTGGACCAAAAAGTTTTAATCTCAATATGCCTGATGGAGTGAAATCTTTAAAGGTAAATATTCCAGCAGGGATAAAAAATGGGGGAAAATTACGTTTAGCAGGTCAAGGACGTGCAGGTTCTCCAAATGGAGATCTTTATTTAACAATACAATATGCTCATAATAGCCAGTTTAAAAGTGATGGCTTTGATGTAACAACTGAAAAATATATTACACCAGTACAAGCAGTTTTTGGAACAAAACTTCGTGTTCCAACATTGGAAGGCGAAGTTGAAATTAATATTCCAGCTGGTATAAAAAGTGGTAAAAAAATGCGTTTAAAAGGAAAAGGTATTGCAGGTAAAGGTGATGAATATGTTGTTATTGAAATAGATACACCAGACCTCGCAAAAATGAGTGAAAAAGAAAAATCTTTATGGCAAGAACTTTTATCCTTATCAGAATAGGAGGTGAAAATGGATACGTCCAATAATTCCTTTCTGACATTTGTGCAATTTGTGAAAGAAGTAGAAATTGCAGAAAATAAATGCCAAGAATATATTGATATAGGTTGGTTACAGCCTGTTAAAAATAATCTTTTTAGTGTAGATGATATATTTAAAGTGCGTAAAGCTGATCGTCTATGTAAAGATTTTGAATTACCTTGTCATGGTGCTGCCATGATAGTAGATTTATTAGCAAAAATTGATGAGTTAGAATCTCAACTTGCTCAACTTCGTGATAATAATGAGGATATATAATTTCTCGTGATAACTATTTTTTAACGTATCATTATTATAGTATAAAAATAAGTATTTGTTTTTATATACGAACTTTTGGAATTAATTTGAGGAAATTATTATGGATATAAATAGATTAACACAAAAAGCTCAAGAAGCTTTTTCTTCTGCACAAAGCCTTGCTTTTGCAAGGGAACATCAAGAAATTGATGCAGAGCATTTAGTTTATGCGTTGATAGAACAAGATAAAGGTTTAGTTCCTTCTATTTTGCAACGCATGGGCGTTAATACTGCTGTATTAAAACAAGATATAGAAACATTATTAGATAAAAAGCCACGTGTTAGTGGACCAGGTTCTGATACACAAAATATTCATGTAACAACAAAAGTGAATAAAGCTTTAGCTCAAGCAGAAATGCTTGCTAAAAAAATGCGTGATGAATATATCAGTGTAGAGCATTTATTTTATGAACTTATTGGACCAAGTCCAACAGGTTTACTTGGTGATGTGTTTAGAAAACACGGTATTGACCAAGCAAAATTTATGAAAGCAACTGAAGAACTTCGTGGTTCACAAAGGGTAACAAGTGCAAATCCTGAAGATACTTTTGAAGCTTTAGAAAAATATGGTCGTGATCTTGTAGATGCAGCTGGTAAAGGTAAACTTGACCCTGTTATTGGTCGTGATCAAGAAATACGCCGTACTATTCGTATTTTATCCCGTCGTACAAAAAATAACCCAGTATTGATTGGTGAGGCTGGTGTTGGTAAAACAGCTATTGTAGAAGGCTTAGCTCATCGTATTGTTACAGGTGATGTGCCAGAGGGATTAAAAAATAAACGATTAATTGCTCTTGATATGGGGGCATTAATAGCAGGTGCTAAATATCGTGGTGAATTTGAAGAACGTTTAAAAGCTGTTTTGTCTGAAGTAGAAAAATCAAATGGACAAATTATTTTGTTTATTGATGAATTGCATACTATCGTGGGTGCAGGTAAAACTGAAGGCTCAATGGACGCAGGCAATTTATTAAAACCAATGCTTGCTCGTGGGGAACTTCATTGTATTGGTGCAACAACTCTTGATGAGTACCGCAAATATATTGAAAAAGACCCTGCTCTTGAAAGACGTTTTCAACCAGTTTTAGTTGATGAACCAACACAAGAAGATGCTATTTCTATTTTGCGTGGGTTAAAAGATAAGTTTGAATTACATCATGGGGTAAGAATTAGTGATTCCTCTATTGTTGAGGCTGTAACACTTAGTATTCGTTATATTTCTGATCGTCAATTACCAGATAAAGCTATTGATATTATTGACGAAGCAGCAGCAATGATACGTACAGAAATTGATTCTTTACCTTCTGAACTTGATGAGGCAAATCGTAAAGTAATGCAACTTGAAATTGAAAAAGAAGCATTACGCCGTGAAACTGATTCTGCTTCTATGCAACGTTTACAACGCCTTGAGGGAGAACTTGCAGAATTAAAAGCAAAACAAACTCTTTTACGCGAACAATGGGAACATGAAAAAGGTTCTATTGATAGCGTAAGAAAAATTAAAGAGGATATTGATAAAACAAAACTTGCTATTTCTGAAGCAGAAAGAAATTATGATTTAGCAAAAGCAGCTGAATTAAAATATTCAACATTATTAGAGCTTGAAAAACGTCTTGAAGAAGTTGAAAAAATGGGTGGATCTGAAAAAGCAAGTGAAACTCGTTTATTAAAAGAAGAAGTACACCCAGATGATGTTGCAGCTATTGTTGCAAAATGGACAGGTATTCCCGTAACTCGTTTATTGCAATCAGAACGTGAAAAACTTCTTGCTTTACCAGAAACGCTACATAAACGTGTAGTAGGTCAAGATGAAGCTGTACAAGTAGTGGCTGACGCTGTACTTCGTGCTAGAGCTGGACTTTCTGATCCTATGCGTCCATTGGCTTCTTTTATCTTTTTAGGGCCTACTGGTGTTGGTAAAACAGAACTTTGTAAAGCTTTAGCAGAGGCATTATTTGATACAGAAGAAAATATGGTTCGTCTTGATATGAGCGAATACATGGAAAAACATTCGGTTTCTCGTCTTATCGGAGCGCCTCCTGGATATATTGGTTATGATGAAGGTGGACAATTAACTGAAGCAGTACGCCGTAAACCATATTCTGTTGTGTTACTTGATGAAATAGAAAAAGCTCATCCAGACGTATTTAATACTATGTTACAACTTCTTGATGATGGTCGTTTGACAGATAGTCAAGGAAGAACAGTTGATTTCAAAAATACCATTATTATTATGACTTCTAATATTGGTTCAAATATGATTTTAGAAGGTATTAATAAAGATGGGCAATTCAATGAAGGATTTAAAGAACAAGTGATGAATGAATTAAAACAATTCTTCCGTCCAGAGTTTTTAAACCGTGTTGATGAAACCGTATTGTTTACTCCTTTACTTGAAAATCAAGTTGTTGCTATTGTTGATGTTTTACTTGGTCGCTTGCGTCATCGTTTGGAAGAAAGAAAAATTAATCTTGAACTTTCCGATGAGGCAAAACGCTTTATTGCTCATGAAGCCTATGATCCAGCTTTTGGTGCAAGACCATTAAAACGTTATTTGCAAAATGAACTTGAAACAAGGCTTGCTCGTGGTATTATTGGTGGCGAAATTCCTGATGAATCAACTGTAAAAATTGAAAAAGTTGATAATGAAGATGAACCATTAATGTTAATTGTTGAAAAATAAATATATTGCTTTTTCTTTTTTAGGAAAAATATTTTAGTTGTTCTAAAAAAGAAAGAATAATAATAACTAATTATAACTCTTCTAATTAGGCACTATACTTGAAATATATTTTAAGTATAGTGCCTAATTTTATATAGTAAATAGAAGTAGTCTATCTTTTTGATTTTATTTTTTCTTTGAGGATTACACTGTCTTTATTCGTAACTTTCTTTGTTGTAACGACTAAAGTGAAATGATTTCCCCTAAATTCCCTCAACCAGGCAAATCTATGGAAACAAGTTTCAATAAATTTGCCTATACTAGGGCATTAGTAAAAAATCTTTTCTCTCAAAAATAAAAAAGTTTTTTATTTTTGTATATTGAATAGAAGTATTTTTTTTATGTTACTGGGTTATAGATATGTTATATTCTTTAAAAAATACTGTGTATTAATTTAAATAATTGG
>JAHHTE010000170.1 GCA_020024815.1 Mailhella sp. | reverse complement strand
TTATATCATTTTACATTATTTATAACATGTATTAATATAACATATTGTAATTTATAATAAAAAATATTATTTTTCAATTTTGTAACGCTTTTAACTTGCTTTATTGAGATATTTTGATATAGTCATATCGTTCTTATAATTTCAAATAAGGAGAACTTATGAACTCCCAAACAAAAGCATCTGCATCTGCACTTTTTCCACTTGCTGTATTTCTTATTCTTTTCATTGGTACAGGAACACTTTTAACCTACCAAAATGTAAATATGGCATTTTATCAACTTTCTGCTGCTGTTGCTATTGTTCCAGCTATTGTTATAGCTCTCATACAACACAAAGGTAAATTAAATCAAAGTATTGCCCTTTTCATTCAAGGTGTTGGTGAAAGCAATATTATCACCATGAGCTTTATTTATATCATGGCTGGAGCTTTTGCCACTGTGGCAAAATCCATTGGTGGAGTTGAAGCAACAGTTAACTTTGGTCTATCCCTTATTCCTATTGACTTAATTGTTCCTGGTTTTTTCATTATTGCAGCATTTATTGCAACCGCTATGGGAACAAGTATGGGAACTATTGCTGCTATTGCCCCTATTGGTCTTGGCATTAGCGAACAAACAGAAATAAGCTCTGCTCTTATGCTTGGAGTTATTGTAGGTGGTGCAATGTTTGGAGATAACCTTTCCATGATTTCTGATACAACCATTGCAGCAACAAGAACGCAAAATTGTGAAATGCGTGATAAATTTATCTTCAACTCAAAAATAGCATTTCCCACTGCAATTATTACACTTTTTATTTTATATTTTACTGTTTCAGCTCCTAGCACTGTTGCAATTAAAGACTATGAATTTATAAAAGTTATTCCTTACATTGCAATATTAGTTTTAGCTGTTAGTGGCATTAATGTTTTTGTTGTACTTTTAGCAGGTATTCTTTCTTGTGGGCTTATTGGTGGCATTTATAATGAAGGATATACAGCCTTAAAATTTAGCCAAGATATTTACAACGGCTTTGCAAGCATGAATGAAATTATGATTTTATCCATGATGTTAGGTGGTCTTGGGGAACTTATTAAAGTAAATGGTGGTATTACTTGGATATTACAAAGTATAGATAAGTTCGCAAAAAAAAGAAATGGTGATAACAACAAAAAAACAGGAGAATGGAGTATTGCTGCACTCGTTAGTTTTGCAGACATTTGCCTTGCAAATAATACTGTTGCAATTATCCTTACTGGTGGTCTTTCAAAAGAAATTATGGAAAAAAATGGTATTGACCCTAGAAGATCCGCAAGTATTCTTGATATGTCTTCTTGCGTATTTCAAGGTCTTATACCTTACGGAGCACAACTTCTTTTAGCGGGTTCACTTTCACAGATTTCCCCTGTTGAAATTGCTCTTAATAATTGGTATTGCGTACTTTTAGGCTTAGCTGTTATTATTTCCATTGGATTTGGTATTCCCAAAAATCATACAAAGTAATTATATTGTATTTCAAAACATGATATGATACACAAATAAAACTTTGTATCAAAAATAGAGGTTTTTTAAATGACAAAGCACACAAGAGAGGAACTTGCAACAAGATTAGGGTTTTTACTCCTTTCTGCAGGTTGTGCCATTGGTTTAGGTAATGTTTGGCGTTTTCCTTATATTGTAGGATTATACGGTGGAGCAATTTTTTTAGCTGTATACTTCTTTTTTCTTATTGCTGTTGGTTTACCAATTATAGTTATGGAGTTTTCTGTTGGTAGAGCTTCACGTAAAAATATGGGTAATGCTTTACACATGCTTGAGCCTGTTGGTACAAAATGGCATAAAATAGGTTGTTTTAGCCTTATTGGCTCAACTATCTTAATGATGTTTTATGTGCCTGTTTCAAGTTGGCTTGTTGCTTATTGCTATCATACAGCAACAGGAGCATTAACCTTACCTCCTCAAGAAGTAGGTAATTTCTTTGGCTCTATGCTCTCTCAACCTGTTCCAATGATTTTATGGTCTCTTTTAGTTATTGCCATAGGTCTTGGGGTTTGTGCATTAGGCGTGCAAAAAGGTGTAGAACGCTTTGTTAAACTTCTTATGCTTGGGCTTTTAGTTCTTTTAATTGTTCTTGCTATTAATTCTCTTACTCTTTCTGGAGCTAAAGAAGGTATGGCATTTTACCTTGCTCCTAACTGGGAAAAAGTTCAAGAAGCTGGCTTTTGGAAAATGGTAAACGATGCCATGAACCAAGCTTTCTTTACTCTTAGTGTTGGTATTGGAGCTATGCTTATCTTTGGCTCTTATCTTAATAAAAATAACACCTTAGGTGGTGAAGCAAGTTATATTGTTTGCCTTGATACTTTTGTAGCTATTATGGCAGGTGTTATTATTTTCCCAGCTTGTTTTACCTATGGCATTGAACCAAACGCTGGACCAAGCTTAATTTTTATTACCTTACCAAACGTATTTAATGAAATGCCTGGCGGTGAGTTTTGGGGAACACTATTCTTTATCTTTATGTCAGCAGCAGCATTAACAACGGTTATTGCTGTATTTGAAAATATTATTTCTTATTTTATGGACGTCCACGAATGGTCTCGTAAAAAAGCAACCATTGTTACAGGCATTGGGATAACTATTCTTATGCTTCCTTGTATTTTTGGTTTTAACATTTGGTCTCATATCCAACCATTAGGTGAAGGAACAAATATCTTAGATCTTGAAGATTTTATTATTAGCAATAACTTATTACCTATTGGTTCTTTCCTTATTCTTCTCTTTTGTACCAGTCGTTATGGCTGGGGATATGATAAATTTCTTGAGGAAGCAAATACTGGTGAAGGTATAAAATTCCCTCGATATTTACGCTTTTATCTTAGTTATATTTTACCTGTCATAATGGCATTTGTATTTATTCAAGGATATATGAAATTTTTCTAATCAATAACTAACCAATTTGATAAAAATATATAACTAGTCTAGCCATTATCCAAAATAATGGCTAGAAAAATATTTTATTCTAACTAATTAAATAAAAATAATATATACTTTTATCAAATAAAAATTACCTACTACAAAAAGTAAAAATCAAAGGATATAGGATTTTGGTATGAGTAAACACATGACAAGAGACCAACTTGCTACAAGGCTCGGCTTTTTGTTACTTTCAGCAGGTTGTGCCATTGGATTAGGTAATGTTTGGCGTTTCCCCTACATTGTAGGAAAATATGGTGGATTAATTTTCCTTGCTGCATATTTCTTTTTCTTACTTGCAGTAAGTTTACCTATTATGGTTATGGAATTTTCTGCTGGCCGTGCTTCACAAAAAACTATGGCTCGTTGCTACCATGAACTTAGCCCAACAAAATCTTGGCGTCTTGTAAGCTGGTTTGGTTATGTTGGACCATTTGTTCTTATGATGTTCTATATTCCTTTAGCTGGTTGGCTTGTAAGCTATTGTTATAATATTGCAATGGGAGTTTTAGCTCCTCTTTCCCCACAAGAAGTTGGGGCATATTTTGGCGGTATGCTTGAAAAACCAATGCCAATGTATTTTTGGTCTCTTGTTGTTACTGTTATTAGTTATTTAATTTGTGCTTCTGGTGTGCAAAAAGGGATTGAACGTTATGTTAAATTTATGATGCTTGGTCTTTTATTCCTCATCATTGTTTTAGCAGTACATTCTCTTACTCTTTCTGGAGTAAAAGAAGGATTAGCATTTTATCTTGCTCCTGATTTTTCTAAAATCAAAGAAGCTGGTTTTCTCAACATGATAAATGATGCCATGAACCAAGCATTTTTCACTCTTAGTGTTGGTATGGGTGGCATGATGATTTTTGGTAGTTATTTAAAAAAAGACCAAGCCCTTACAGGTGAAGCTATTTGTATTGCTGGACTTGATACTTTTGTTGCTTTTATGGCAGGTATCATTATTTTCCCTGCTTGTTTTACTTTTGGTGTAGAACCAAATGCTGGACCAAGTCTTATCTTTATTACATTACCAAACGTTTTTAACGCTATGACTGGTGGCGAATTTTGGGGAACATTATTCTTTATCTTTATGGGTTTTGCTGCTCTTACTACTGTTGTTGGTGTTATGGAAAGTGTTATTGCATACAGTATGGACTCTATGCACTGGAGCAGAAAAAAATCTATAAATATTAACTATGGATTAATGGTATTTCTTATTCTTCCATGTATCTTAGGTTTTAACGTTTGGAGTGGATTTACTCCTTTTGGTGAAGGTACTGTCGTTCTTGATTTACTTGACTTTATTGTAAGTAATAATATTTTACCTCTTGGTGGTTTAGTTCTTCTTTTATTCTGCACCCATAAATCAGGTTGGGGATTTGATAATTTTTGCAAAGAAGCTGATACAGGAAGTGGTGCAAAATTCCCAAGATTTTTAAGAGTATATCTTACTTATATTCTTCCATTTATTATTGGTTTTATTATTTTACAAGGTTATTACGCTAAATTTTTCCAATAATTTTTTTCTTGAGAGAGGAACTTTTGAAAAAGTTCCCCTCTCAAACTCTCCCCTCAAAACTTTTTAATCCAA
>JAHHTE010000017.1 GCA_020024815.1 Mailhella sp. | reverse complement strand
GTTTTAGGGGGAGGACTTTTTATAAAAAGTCCTCCCCCTAAAAAATAAAAATAAAAACAATAAAAAATTATTCTTCCATAGTAATTGCAAGAACAGGACAAATTTCTACACAATTTCCACATCGAATACATAAGCTTTCAATGCAAAATGGAAAACCACCAGCACCTAATTCTAATGCTTTTTTAGGACATTCCACAATACAGCCTTCGCATTGTATGCATTGTTCTACATCTATGGTTATTATTTTACTATTATCAATCATTTTAATCCTGCCTTTTTAAAATAAACAAATAATTCAGTTAATAATGCCTCAATACAATATGTTGGATTAACCATTAAATTAAGCATATCATAACAGGTTACAACACGTTCATTTGCTTCAAATAAATTTACAAATGAAATATTACTAAACATGGAAGCTAAAACATATTCTTTTCTACCTGCCATAGCATGAGCAAAATTCTTTTGTAAAACATTACAAATAACTTTTGCTATTTCCACATCTATTGTCCCTTTTGTACCTGTTTTATCCATCAATCCACTACCTGACTGAAAAAATTTAACTAAAATTTTTTCCCATTCTTTTTCAACTTCTGATAGTTCTTGAATAGAATCTTTCCAAGGAAGTGTAAGCACAAAACCACGAGAAAGAAGTGTAGGTAAAATCATTTCTCGTTGCGACATAGTAAAAACATATTGATTATGAGGGTTTGGTTCTTCTAAAACTTTTAAAATAGCATTGCTAGAGACATTGCTTAATTTTTGTGTTTCTAAAAATAGAACAAGACGCTTTTTTGCATATCGAGGTGGCTCATTAGCAAGTTTTTTTAGTTCACGCATTGAATCAATATCAATATGTGCTTCTCTTGTATCAAAAAGAATTAAATCAGGGTGCATGTGAGCAGCAACTTTATAACATTCTGCACAATGAAAACATGGCTTAATTAACTCACCATAAGCAAATTCTTTTTCCATATCTTGAAAGCAAGCTTGTGGTGTTTGGCAGAAAAAAAGTGCTGCATAATAATGAGCAAAAGAAGTACGAGTTTCTGCACTTCCTCCTTCAATATGCAATAATTGTGGTGCATTTTTGATTAATGCTTGAATTTTATTTCTAAAGACATCAAATTCAGGTGATAAAACAGGCTCAAAAATTTTTATAGCCTCATCTTTATCAGGCATTTCATTTTCTATGTTTTTCTTTTCTACCATATATTAATTATATAATCTTTAAAGTTTTTATCTTTGTTCTATTATTAAAGCTTAATAAAAGAAAAATCCGACAAATTACTATTTGACGGATTTTATCTTATTTATTTTTTTAGCGTCTTATAGTCTGATTTCGATCTGGTCCAACAGAAACAAATCCTGCTTTTACACCTATAAGTTCTTCTAGTTTTTCAACATATTTTCTTGCATTTTCAGGTAATTCTTCCCATTTAGAACAAGAAGAAATATCTTCTTTCCAACCTGGCATACTTTCAAAAATAGGTTCACATTTTGCTAAACCTGCTGCACTTTCAGGAGGATAAGAAAGAGTTTTACCCTCACAAGAATATGCAACACAAATTTTTATTTCATCTAAACCACCAAGCACATCAAGCTTTGTTAAAGCAAATGTTGTTGGCTTACAAATTCTATAACATTCACGAAGTACACAAGCATCAAACCAACCACAACGGCGAGTTCTTCCTGTTGTTGCACCGTATTCGCCACCTTTTTCTCTTAAAAAATCACCTGTTTCATCAAAAAGTTCTGTTGGGAAAGGACCAGCACCAACACGAGTTGTATATGCTTTAACAATAGCAATATGTTCATTAATATATTCACTTGGAAAACCTGATCCAACGCTAGCATTATTACAAATTGTATTAGAAGAAGTTACAAAAGGATATGTTCCATGATCAATATCAAGCATAACCCCTTGAGCACCTTCAAATAAAGCAGATTTACCTTGTTTATGTAAGGAATATAATAATTCTGTTGTATCTTGAACATAAGGTAATAAACGATCAGCAATAGACATTACTTCTTTAAATACTTCTTCAACACTCATTTCATCAACATTATAAAGACCTTTGAAAAGAGCATTTTTTTCTTTAAGAGCAATTTCTATTTTTTGGCGAACAAGATTAGGATCACTTAAATCACCAGCACGCACACCTATACGAGCCATTTTATCTTCATAGCAAGGACCAATACCACGACCAGTAGTACCAATTTTGCCATCACTTTTCATATTTTCACGTGCAGAATCAAGCACTTTATGATATGGCATAATAAGATGAGTTTTAGGGCTTACAAAAAGACGTTTTGGTGAAGTATCAATATTTTTAGCATTTAAATTATCAATTTCAGTTAAAAATACAAATGGGTCAAGCACAACACCATTACTAATTACACAAAGAATACCGTCATGTAAAATACCTGATGGAATAACATGTAAAACATATTTTTGACCATTTACAATAACAGTATGCCCTGCATTATTTCCACCTTGATAGCGAACAACACATTGCACTTCCGAACTTAAAAGGTCAACGATTTTACCTTTTCCTTCATCGCCCCATTGTGAACCAAAAACAGTCATATTTGCCATACTATACCTCGTTAAAGCATAGGAATAATTTTTATTGTTTTTTTCAAACAATTTAATATACGTTGCTTTTTTTCTTTGGTCAACAAAAAGAACATAAATTAAATTTATAAATAATAAGGACTTTGCACAAGATTTATAAATTTTTCCAATGCATTTTCAACAGAAATTAAATTAATCAATGGAAATTCTATTTCTTTAAAAGAAGAATTTTCTCCATTTTCATAAGCTTGTTTTTCTTTTATATATTTCTGATAAATACTATCATCAAGACGAACTTCTATTTGTTTTGCCTCACCTTTTAACGGATTTTTAGGATTATAATGCCAAAAACTTGCTGTTTCTGAAAGGATAATTAATGCAGGAATATTTAATGCTAAAGCAATATGTTCTGGGGCTGATGTATTTCCAATGTGAAAACTTGCTTTTTCCATACACGCCATTGTTTCCCGTAAAGAAAGAGGATTTTTAGGCATAACTACACGTTCTTTATCTATTTCTAATAAATATTGAACTTGCTCTTCTTCACCCGGTGCTCGCAAAACAAAAAAAGAAAAATCAGGATATAAATCTAAAATCTTTTTTACTAATATTGCATAATATTTCCAACGTCTTTTTGGGTGTTTATGGGTAGCATCAAGTGTTATGAAATTTTTTGTTTTATCAAGACCTAAAGAAAATAAAATTTCTTGAGCTTTTTTTCTTTCATCTTCTAATAAATATATTTTAGGTCTCATTTCTTGAGCTACCACACCTAAAGGGCTTAGCATACGACATTTTGAAAAAGAAGTATATTCTTCTGTATTTTCTGGAGCATCAAAGTGTGTATATAAAAATTTTCTATACGCATGGCGAGGATTAAACGTCAATTTATATTTTGCACCACTAAAAAGTGTTGCCATTTGACAGCGTGGTAATTGTTGCAAATCAAGCACAACATCAAAATCTTTTTTATGAAGATTTAAATAAAACTGTACTTGTTGCCAAAAATTTTTTCCTTTTTCAAAACAAATAATTTCGTCAAGATAAGGATCAAATTGCACTATTGGCAAGCATTTTGCTTCTGTTAAAAAAGTTAATTTAGTATCAGGAAATTTCTTTTTAATATGTGCAAAAACAGGAGTTGTAACAACTACATCACCTAACTGTCTTTGCTGTATAACTAAAATATTTTTAGGCTGATATTTAGAAATATCTTTCATTAATCACAATCCTTACGCCAACACGCAACATATTCTTGATTGCCTTTAGGACCTTTTATCATTGCTGGTGTTACTCCAAGACAAGTCAAACCTAAATTTTCACAAAACGTTAAAACCTTATTGACAGCCTCTTGTCTTACTGCTTCATCACGCACAACACCTTTATCTGTCTGATGTGGTCCTACTTCAAATTGAGGCTTTATTAAACAAACAATAAGTCCACCTTTCTTTACACTTTTCATGCAAGGAGGTATAATTAAAGTCAATGAAATAAAGGAAACGTCAGAAACCATTATATCCACTTTTTCTGGCAAAAGATTTTCATCTGCATAACGCAAATTTAACCCTTCCATATTTACAACTTTTTCATGGCTCTGCATTTTTTCGTGTAATTGTGCATGCCCCACATCAACAGCATATACTTTTTTTGCCCCAAATTGTAAAAGACAATCAGTAAAACCACCTGTTGATGCTCCAGCATCAAGACAAATATAATCCTCTACATTTAATTGAAAATGTTCTATGGCAGTTAAAAGCTTATAACCTCCACGACTTACAAAACGCTCTTTTCCTAAAAGCATAAAAATAGTATCAAGTGGATAATCATGTCCTGCTTTTGTAACAGGTTCAGGCTTTACTCCTTCTGGTAACTCTCCTTGCGGATCAATTACAACTTGACCTGCCATAATCAATCGTTTTGCTTGTTCTCTACTTTCTGCTAAGCCTTGTTCAAAAACAAGCTGATCAGCACGAGCTTTTTTTGCCATAATTTCCTCAAAAAAATAATCTACACTTTGTATACTAATTAATATCGAATTTTTAATAAAGTAATTAACCAATTACACAAAAAAATATATAGTATATCTACTATTTTTATATAATAAATTCTACTAGCTACAAAGAAAAACCTAAAGATAAAAGCATTTCTTTATCTTCACTTATTCCTACCCCTGTTGTTGTAAGCATATCTCCAGTAATAAGAGCATTTGCCCCACTTTCAAAACATCGTTTTCCATTATCAGGTAATAATTTTCTACCACCAGCTAAACGCAAAAAAGCCTTTGGTAAAATAAAACGATATAAAGCTATACTTTGAATAATTTCATCATAAGTTAAAGGAATATTATTTTCAAAAGGCGTTCCTTTAATAGGAAATAAAATATTAATTGGCACAGATAAAATTCCTAGTTCTTGTAAAGAAAATGCCATATCAATTCTATCTTCTAAACTTTCTCCAAGACCAAAAATTCCCCCACTACATACTTCTAGCCCACACTCAAGAGCAAGTTTAATAGACGCTATTTTATCTGCAAAACTATGCGTTGTACATACATTTGGAAAAAAATTTTCTGAACTTTCTAAATTATTATGCACACGCTCTAAACCATGTTCTTTTAAATAAAGATATTCTTCTTTTTCTAATAAACCTAATGAAGCACAACGATTTATTTTTTGTTTTTTTTGCATTTGTTTTAATATTTCAGCAAGATAAAACAAATCTTTTTTCTTTGGTTTTCTTCCTGAACACACTAAAGAAAAACGCATAATATCATTTTGTTCTGCAAGATTTGCTTGTTCCATAATTATTTCTATATCAAGTAAATCATATTGTTCAATCGCTGTATGATAAAAAGAAGATTGAGCACAAAATTTACAGTTTTCCGAACAAGCACCATTTTTAGCATTTACAATAGCACAAATATCCACACTATTTTTACAAAAGAACTCTCTAATTTCATTAGCTTTTTTTGCTAAATCCTGCACATTATATGAAGTTAAAGAAAGCACTTCTTGTTTTTGAAGTGCTTGCCCTTGTAAAACTTTTTGCGTTAAAAAATCTAACATAACTACGTAAAAATATTTAAAAAACTTTATTATAAAAAAAGAGGAAAATAACTCCCCTTTTATAATTATAATGTTTTACAAAAATCTGCAAAACTCATAGCATTTTTATCTTTTTCAGATAAAATTACATCATTAATAGGCCATTCAATAGCAAGGTCTTTATCTGCATAATAAATGGAAGCTTCAAATTCTGGATAATAATAATCTGTACACTTATAATGAAAATGAGCAATTTCACTTGTTACAACAAAACCATGTGCAAGACCTGGTTCTATCCATAATTGCCATTGATTATCTGCACTAAGTTCAATGCCATACCATTGCCCAAAGGTAGGTGAATTTTTTCGAATATCAACTGCAACATCATATACTGAACCATAAGAAACAGATACAAGTTTTCCTTGTGAATGTTCTTTTTGAAAATGCAAGCCACGCAAAACACCGTATGTCGAACGTGAATGATTATCTTGCACAAAAGGCATTTTTAACCCCATTTCTTCATAGCGTTTTTGTTGCCATGTTTCAACAAAAAGCCCACGATTATCGCCAAATACTTTTGGTTTTATAAGGCTTACACCTTTAATTGGACTTTCTATAACTTCCATAATTTATTCCTTACTTGCATTAATTAATTGAACTAAATACTTACCATAATCATTTTTTTCCATAGGCTTAGCAAGTCGCAACACATCATCATCAGAAATATAGCCATTTCTCCATGCAATTTCCTCAAGACAAGCAATTTTTAACCCTTGTCTTTTTTCCACTGCATGCACAAAAGAACTTGCTTCTAGTAAAGATTCATGTGTGCCTGTATCAAGCCATGCTATACCACGACCTAAAAGCTCAACATTCAAAGTATCTTCTTCAAGATAAATTTTATTTACATCAGTAATTTCAAGTTCTCCACGAGCAGAAGGCTTTATAGTTTTTGCAATATCTAATACATGCTCATCATAAAAATAAAGTCCAGTTACTGCATAATTTGATTTTGGTTTTGCAGGTTTTTCTTCTATGCTAATGGCTTTATGAGTATCATCAAACTCTACAACCCCATACCGTTCAGGATCTGTAACATGATACCCAAAAACAGTTGCACCTTTTTCTTTTTTCATAGCATGGTGTGTTTTTTCTGTTAGACCTGTACCAAAGAAAATATTATCCCCTAAAATCAAACAAGAATTTTTTCCTTTGATATAATCTTCTGCTAAAATAAAAGCTTGTGCAAGTCCTTCTGGTTTTGGTTGAACAATATAATGAAATTTACAACCAAAATTAGAACCATCACCAAGCAAATTTTGAAATAAAGGTAAATGTTCTGGTGTTGAAATTATAACAATTTCTCGTATCTTTGCTTGCATAAGCACAGATAATGGATAATAAATCATAGGCTTATCATAAATTGGCATAAGTTGTTTACTTACACTTCTTGTCATAGGATAAAGCCTTGTGCCTGAACCACCTGCTAAAATAATACCTACCCATTCTTTCATTAACTATACCTTATTTATTACTAACTATAAAAATTTATTTTCATTATCAAAAAGAACAAATTCTTTCTATATGAGACTATTATCTATGGAGATAATTTTTATCTATCCAACGGCGATATTCACCACTTTGCACATTTTCAACCCAAGCTTTATTATCTAAATACCATTTTACTGTTGCTTTTAAGCCATCTGTAAAATTATGCTTAGGACTCCAACCAAGTTCATTTTTAATTTTTGTGCAATTAATTGCATATCTAAAATCATGCCCTAATCTATCGGTAACAAAATGAATAAGTTCTTCATATTTTCCATCTTGATGTGGGCAAAGCTCATCTAAAATCTGACAAATTGTGCGAACAACTTCAATATTTGTACGCTCTGAATTTCCACCAATACAATACGTTTCCCCAATTTTTCCTTTTTCAAGAACTAAATGTATTGCATCGCAATGATCTTCCACATGTAGCCAATCACGAATATTTTCACCTGTACCATAGACTGGTAATTTTTGTCTTTTCAAAGCATTTAATGTTACAAGTGGGATAAGTTTTTCAGGGAATTGTCGTGGACCATAATTATTAGAACAATTTGTAATTAAACAAGGAAAACCATAGGTTTCAAAATATGCTCGCACAAAATGATCACTTGATGCTTTACTTGCTGAATATGGACTATTAGGAGCAAAAGCTGTTTTTTCTGTAAAAGCAGGATCACCCGGTTTTAATGCTCCATATACTTCATCAGTTGAAACATGTAAAAAACGGAAATTTTGTTGCAATGCTGAATTGTTATCTAATAAATCATACCAATCTTTTACAGCACGTAATAAAATAGAAGTTCCAAGCACATTGGTACGTACAAAAGCTTCTGGATCAATAATAGATCTATCTACATGGCTTTCTGCTGCAAAATTTACAACATAATCAGGTTGATATGTTTTGCAAAGATATTGCACAAGTTCATAATTACCTATATCCCCTTGCACAAAAATATGATTTTCATTTCCTACAAGAGAAGATAAATTATCCATATTTCCTGAATACGTTAATTTATCTAAATTAATAACTCTAAATCCTTGTTTTACTGCCATAAGCACATAACAAGAACCAATAAAACCTGCTCCACCTGTTACTAAAATTGTTTTCATATTTTCACCAAATAGTTTTATTGATATAATGCTCTAATTTTTCTTCTTATAGAAGAAAAAGGAAGAATACGAGAAAGTTTTAATAGACTTTCTATATAAAGATAATACCATAAAGAATAAAAACAACAAAAAACTCTTTTTTTATGTAATTTTTTAGGATTTTTATGTGCTAACTGTTTATATTCATTTCCCCAATCAGCATAAAAACGAGCCTTATTTCTTTTCATATGTTCTGCTGTTTTCTTTTTTCCAAATGACGCATGAGATTTATGATAAACATATAAATTTTCAATAAAAACTGTCCTAAATCCAGCTTTTACTGCTTTCATACAAAAATCTAATTCTTCAAAATATCCAGGAGAATATTCTTCATTAAAAAATCCTACTTTTTCTAAACACTGACGGCGAATAGAAAAACAAGCACCATCAGGAAAAACAATATCAGGATAATAAGGAATAATATTTTTTGCCTTTTCATTAATATAACCAACTAAAATAGGCAAACTCATTTCATCATAACTTTGTTGTAAATTTTTAGAAAGTGGCACGGAAAAAGGATTACCATGAGTAAGAACAGGGCTTGCTACCCCTATTTTATCATCTTTTGCAAAACATTCCAAAATACGAGAAGAAAAATGACAAGGAATATATGTATCACTATTTAAAAGAGTAATAATATCATGGCTAGTATGAGAAATACCATCATTTACAGAAAACAAATATCCTTTATTTTCTGTATGTCGAATAAGTATTACTTGCGGAAATTTTTTTACAAAATCATCTAAAATTCTTTGTGTTTCACGTTCTGATGCATCATCTACAATCACAACTTCAACAACTGAAAAATCAAGTGAAAACTCTAAAGACTGCAAACAAAGAGCAACATCTCTTGGTGCATTATAAACTGTTAAAACTAAAGAATGGCTATACAAAATAAACTTCTCCTTGTTTGCAAGAACAAACTATACAAAGAAGTTGTTTTAAACTCAAATTAAAAAAACAGTTAATACAAAAAAAGCCACTATACGTGGCAAAAATGGTGGGGTGTGCAGGATTCGAACCTGCGACTCTCTGCTTAAAAGGCAGGTACTCTACCTACTGAGTTAACACCCCAAAAAGTCGGATAATAAAAGCCACCACAAAAAGGGAGACTTTTTGAAATTTGTGGTGGGGTGTGCAGGATTCGAACCTGCGACTCTCTGCTTAAAAGGCAGGTACTCTACCTACTGAGTTAACACCCCGACGCGAGTTAGTTTTTATAACAAGCGTAAACCAAAGTCAAGAGAAATTTTTATTTTTTTATAAATATTTTATCCTATTAATAAAGTTTTATTATTTTAGTAAGTTATACGTTCTCTATTTTAGTTCCTTTTTTGACAGCATAGTATATATAAGCTACAAATAAAAAATATTTTGCCTTTGAGGTATATTATGAAAAAAATTCTTATTGGTATATGTATTTTTCTTATTCTTTTAATTGGTGGTGCAAATATTTTTGTTCATACAAAAAGTGATTTTATTATTGAAAAAGTAAGTGAACTTTTAGAGCAAAATCTCCATGCAAAACTTACCATGCAAGAATTACCAAAACTTAGTGTTTTTCCAAGTTTAAGTATTAAAGCTGGTAATTCTTCTCTTACTTCTAATGAATTTACCATTACCTTTGATAATGCTTCTGTAAATATATCTTTATTTAAACTTATTAGTGGGACAGTGCAAATTAATTCTGTGATTCTTGATAATTTAAACGTAAAATACATAGCTCCTCAAGAAAATATAAAAACAAAAAAACAAATAAAAAATCAAGAAGATACTTCATCTAACGAACAAAGTCTTGAAGAAATTTTTAATCTTATTCCTGCAAATATTCTTATTAAAAATAGTAATATTTTCTATAAAGACAAAGACCAAGAATTATATATAAAAAATCTCAATGCAGAATTTGAAGATTTTGGTATTAATAAAAATTCCTCTACAAAATTAGAAGGTGAAGTTATTTATAAAGATAAAAAACTTTATAAAGAATTTAAAATCCTTAGTGATATTGATTTTCTTTTTATGGGATCTAGCATTGAATATACCATAAATACTTTTAATTTTACCCCAATAAAAGGACTACTTATCACTAAACCTGTTGATATTACAGCTAAAAGCTCTATGAATTTTAGCCCTATTAGTATTGAAAATATTGATGCAACAATAAAAAGTCCTTTTGTAGATTTAAAAATTATCGGAACAGGTGATGATTATGAAGGTAACATTAATCTAACAGGAGAAATATACCCTCTTGCTGTTCAAGAATTTTTTGAACCAAATTCAGTTTTTTATAATATTCCTCAAAAAGCAGATATAAATTCTAATTTTATTCTTTCTAGAGAAAAAATTACTGTAAAAAGTTTTGTTGTCGAAGCTCCAAATGGAAAAGTTTCTATACAAGGACTTTATGATATATTAAAAAAGAATATAGATGCTACATTATTAGCAGAAAATATCAAAGTACATGATTACCTTATTAAAGAAACTAAAAAAACAACACATAAAATAGATACACAAAAAGAAAAAAACACCCCACAAAAACAAACACAAAAAAATAATGATACAATAAAATTAACCTTTAATGTAAAAGCAAATGCAAAAAATATTCAATACAATGGACTTACCATTGATACAATAACAAGTGATATAAAAGGAATAATTGATAACAAACAAAAAATTATTAATATAAATCCGCTTACTATCACAAGCAATAAAGAAGATATTTTAGTTACAGCAAAATTAGAGCTTGAACCAAAAGATTTGGTTACTGTAACATACGACATTCCAAAACTTACAGCAAAACACTGGATCAAAGCTGTTGGAAATAATGCTGACCTTGATGCTCTTATCAATTCAAAAGGTTCAATTACATTAAAAACTTCTAATCCTATTGCAAAACTCAATGGCAAAGGGAATTTAAATGGTTCTTCATTAAAAATTTATACAAAACTTCTTCCTTTTATTGCTAATATATTAAAAGCTTCTCCAAAAATTGAAGATAGTTATGAATTTAATACTCTTTCTGCCCCTTATACTATTAAAAATGGTGTTTTATCCACTAATGCTTATGTTGATAGTCCAGTAATATTTGTCAATTCAAATGGTTATGCTAACCTCAATACAGAACAATTAAATTTTGCTGGAAATGTAGAACTTAGAAAACAATATCTTGTTTTTCCTTATAAAGTAACTGGATCTTTTAATAACCCTAATGTTGGCATTGACTTAGGTAAACAACTTCAAGTTATTGGCGGTGGGCTTTTACATGGAGGTCAAACCATTGGTGGTGGAATTATTGATGGAGGAAAAACTGTTGGTGGTGGTGTTGTTGAAGGTGGAAAAGTTATTGGTGGCGGTCTTATAAAAGGTGGAAAAGCCTTAGGCAAAGGACTTAATGATCTTTTTAAATAATTACTTATGGTGAAATAATGGACGATTATCTCAAGCAAGCATTAGAAATAGTAAAAGCCCAAGCTTCTGTTCGCATTATGTCAGAGGAAGAAATTACTTCTATGGTAAAAAATCTTTCTCATCATTTACGTTCTCTTGAAGATCTTTCCACAGATCAAGAAGAAAATATTGCAGTTAATATAAGTCCTGCAAAATCAATTAAAGAAAAAACTATTACTTGCCTTGAATGTGGTAAAACATTTAAAATCATTACCAAAAAGCACCTTGCATTACATAATTTAGATGCAGATGCCTATCGCGAAAAATGGGGTATAAAAAAGAATACGCCATTAGTCTGCAAAGAATTACAAAGAGAAAGAAGAAAAAAAATGCGTTCTATGAAACTTTGGGAAAAACGAAGTGAAGAAGCTAGTAAAAGACGTAAAAACTCCTAATTTTTTCTTGACAAAGTTTTTTTTTCTTTATATATAAATTGCTTGTGCCGGGATGGTGGAATTGGTAGACGCAGCGGACTCAAAATCCGCCGGGTTCACGCCCTTGCGAGTTCAAGTCTCGCTCCCGGTACCAGAAATTTTTTGGCTTAGTTTTACTAAGCCTTTTTTTATATATCATAAATATTTAATAAAATATTCAGTATAAAATTACATTTCTTTTTCTTTATCAGTCTTATTTATATTTATAAAATAAATTTTAATCATAAAAAAAACTTAACAGTTTACTTTTTTTATGTTAATTATTTTGTCTATATTATTCAATGGGGTTTCATAGATGTCTCAGCAAGAAAGCGACAATATACCTAAAAAAAAACGTTTTTCAATTTTGTCTTTTTGTATTGCACTAATTATTTTTTTAGGTGTTATGAGTGCAATATATTTTGCTCTTTTTCCTAAGACACCTCTCCCTTTTCTTTCTAAAGAATCCCAAGAATCTTTTACTAAAGTAATGGAAAAACCTAGTGAAATAATACAGTCTGTTATTGAATCTCCACAAGAAACAACACAACATCAAACTAATATTGATAATTACAATACAGCAAATAAAATTTTTGATAAAATCATAAATGCTCCACAAAACAACGCTATACAAAATAATATACAAAAAGAAACAATCACTTCCTCAGAAAATATTGAAAATAATGGTGAGACATTAAACGAAATTGATATGTCTTTATCCAAAAACTCAAAAAAACAAAATCAAATTGCAACAAATACAGATGATTTTACTCTTGAGCCTCCAAGTAAAATTGCTCCATTAAATTCTGGTAGACGAATGCTCACAGAAAAAGAAATTAAAGAAGCTCAAAAAAAAGACGAACAAGAAAAACTCAAAAAACTTGAAGAATTAAGAAATAATACAAATATATACGCAAATACAAAACAAGTTGCATTACCTACAAATCATGGAACATTATCTAATAATAGCCCTACAAATAATATAGATCCTGTTGTTACCCTTTTCTTTTTACAGGATTTAGCTAAATATTTTGTTGATAATTATAAAAATGTTCCTAATGGAAAATCATACCTTACTTGTACAATGCCTAAATTAAACCAACGCTATGGGGTTTCTTTAAAAGGATTAGAACATGATAAAGGTCGAAAAGGTGTTTTAGATTATGCATATCATAAAGATATGATTTATATTCTTTATGATAATTTATCACCAATTCTTTTATCATATATGCAACATGAAGCAGAACAAAGAACATATAGCAAAAATGAACAAAAAGAAATGTTTGATCTTTATGCTCAATTAGCTAATACATATGCAATGGCTATACGTAAAATTAATGCTATTCCACAATTATCTGAAGCAATTCAAAACCTTATTTATATAGAAAAAGAATTACAAACAGAACAAGATTTTTTTGCTGAAAATCTTTTAGGTTTTGAACAAAATAAAGCAAATCCAAGTATTGCTCACAATTATCAAGAAAATATTAAAAATAGCACAATACGTTCTGAACAATTACGTCAACGATTATCAACTGCAAAATATGAATTAAAAAAATATATTGTTGAATATGATCCTAGCTTAAAACATATTCCAAATGTTTTTGAATTAACACTTTGGCTTGAACGAAGAAAAAATCCATCAGCAAATGAAGCTTTTGCTGATGTGCTTGCAAAATTTGCTGTGGAGTTAACAAATTATTACCATGCAGAATAATGCATTATATGCTGTTCAATTAACAGAAAAAATAAATTTTACTCATTTAAAACCACAATCTATTTTATTTGTTGGGGGTTCTCGTAGTGGAAAAAGTGATTTTGCATTAAATTATGCAAATACTTTTATTGGAAAAAAAGCTTTTATTGCCACAATGCAACATACATTTTCTACAAAAGATAATAAAATTATTACAGATAAAGAACTTGATAAAAGAATAGCTAAACATCAAGCACAACGTTCAAATGAATGGTTTACCATTGATGAACCATTTGATTTAGAAAAAGCAATTTCTCTTGCAATATCAGAAAATTCTCAAGTAATTTTAATAGATTGTATAACACTATGGTTAACAAACTTACTTTTGCTTGAAAAAAATGAAGAAGAGATTATTATACAAACAGAACAATTAGCAAGGAGTATTGTAAACTGCCCTGTACCACTTTTATTTGTTAGTAATGAAGTGGGTATGGGAGTAGTACCAGCAGAGCAAAATACAAGACTTTTTCGAGATATACAAGGAAAAGCAAATCAAATATTAGCATCATATTGTCAAACAGTTCTAATGTTTTCATGTGGAATACCAATACTCATTAAAAATGAAATAAAATAGACTTTTGGCAAACTTTTTGCATTAAATATATTATACAGACAGTTTTTTGACTTAATAAGAAAGGAAGTTTATGGAATTTACAGGTACACAGAAAATTGCCGTAATCTTATTAGCACTTGGCGATAAATTTGCGTCAGACGTATTTAACCGTATGACAAGAACAGAAATTACCAATATTTCTCGTGCTATTATGGAATTAGATTCTGTTTCAAAAGAAGAAGTAGAAGCTATTTTAAGAGAATTTCATATGGCTTTGGTTGACGGTTTAGATGTTGTTTCTGGTGGACAAGAAACACTAAAACAAGTTATTTCAAGTAATTTAGACCCTGAAACAGCTAAATATGTTGCTGACTCATTAAATCTTGAAACAGGTCCTATTCCTTTCCAAGAACTTGATAGAGCAAATCCAAAACTTCTTGCACAACTTTTACGTAATGAGCACCCTCAAACTCTTGCTCTTATTTTAGGACACTTAAAACCAGATCAAGCATCTAGTCTTTTATTGATGCTTCCTCCTGGAGTTCGCCCTGAAATTTTAATACGTTTAGCTCGATTAGAATCTGTTTCCGAAGAAATGATTATGGAAGTCGATAGAGTATTACAAAGCCAACTTATTGCTATGGGTAGTAAAGAAGGTAAAAAAGTTGGTGGTACACAATCTGTTGCTGAAATTCTTAACCAAGTTGATAGAGCAACTGAAGAAGAAGTTCTTGCTGAAATTGAAGAAACTTCTGCTCAAATGGCTGAAGATATACGCAATCTTATGTTTGTATTTGAAGACTGCAAATATATTGATGATAAAGGTATTCGTGAAATTCTTAAAGAAATCAACAACGAAGACCTTACACTTTCCCTTCGTGGTGCATCAGATGAACTTAAAGATCTCTTCTTTAGAAATATGTCAGACCGTGCATCTAATATGATTCGTGAAGAAATGGAATATATGGGACCTGCAAAACTTTCTGATGTTGAAGCAGCACAACAAAGTATTGTTAAAGTTGTTCGCGAACTTGAAGGTCAAGGTAAAATTTATGTAGCACGTGGAGGTGGTGGAGATGTCTTCGTCTAATCCTGAAGCACCAAAAGTTAATAATATTCTTTTTATGGGTCCTTTGACTCATAGAGAACAAACTCTTG
Organism: Mailhella sp.; assembly: GCA_020024815.1. Lineage (GTDB taxonomy): Bacteria > Desulfobacterota > Desulfovibrionia > Desulfovibrionales > Desulfovibrionaceae > Taurinivorans. The sequence goes on along the minus strand of JAHHTE010000017.1, from coordinate 5,405 downwards.
AAGCATTTCAAAAGTCTAAAATGAATGCTCGTTGGAGTGAAGATGTTGAAAACGAATATTTAGAAAACGTAAAACAACGTGCAACAGAAAAAGTACGTGCTCTTTTATTGCAAGCAAAACGTAGAAGTGATGAAATTATCCGTGAAGCAGAAGAAAAAGCTCAACAAATCAATGCTGAAGCAAAGCAAGAAGCTGATCAAATTTTAGAAGCTGCAAATTTAAAATTTACAGAAGCTGAAAATTGTTTTCAAAATATCTTTAATGAGGCTATGGATAAAGCCCAAGAAGATGTAAAACAAATTATTACTAGAAATCAACAAGATTTAGGCGAAAGTACAGCTATTGTTCTTCTTTCTATTCATGAACAACTTACAAAATTCTATGATACATGGAAAGAAGATTTAAAACAATTAACCATTGAAGCTATTCAAGTTGGAACAAGCTGGATTTTAACCACAGAAAAAAAAGAAATTTTACGTCAAATGCTTGATGAAAGCGTGCATAAACTAATTGAAAGAAAAAACTTTATTGTACGTGTTAATCCTGCTGATGTCGATCTTGTTACACAAGTCCTTGAAAATTCAAGAAATCAATCTTGGCGAGTAGAAGCTAGCCATGACCTTGAACCTGGTAGTCTTGAACTTGAAAGTGATAATGTTTTTATAAAAAATTCAAGTTATGAACGTCAAAAATTCGTCCATGAAATTTTAGATAACTTAGTATTACCTAAAACTAATGATGATGTTGTTCTCAATCAAGAAGTAACAGATACAGTTATGAAAGAAATGAATAATAACCCATTATTAGCACAAAGTTATAATACTGAAGAAGAGCAAGAAGGTATAGAAGAACCTATTCAAACTCAAGAAGAAATACAAAATCATACTGAAATGGCATTGCCAGAAGCAATACCACAAGAAGTAACACCTCAAACTGATATACATGAAGAAGAAACGACTTCTTTTGCTAATGAAGAAGAAAATTCCGATACTTCTCTTGAACCTGTTGAATCTTCTAATGAAAATACAGAAGATGAAACAGAAGAAAATATGGATCATGATGAATTTCTTGCTGAACAATTTATAAAACAGAAAAATGCTGAATATCAAAAGCCTGTTATTAATGCCCATTTAGGACAACCTGTTCGCGAAACACCTCGTGTTCCTTTGCCTGAACAAGCTCATGAAGAAGCACAAGGTATGGTTGAAGAATTTTTAGGCGAATTAGAAGATAAGAAAAATCATTTACCTACCAGCGTTGCAGATGATCTTTTAGCTGAAATGGGCTTTGACGAAAAACAATAAGAATTAGGAATACATAGGAATTATAAATGCCATTTGATCCCAAAACCTGTATACGTCTTTTAAAAGATAGTAATCCTATTCAAAGCTTTGGTAAAGTTACAAAAGTAGTTGGTCTTATTGTAGAAGCAACTGGTCTTAAAGTTAGTCTTGGCGATGTTTGCCATATTATTCCTGATAATAAAAATGAAAGTCCCATTGCTGCAGAAGTTGTAGGTTTTAGAGATCACACTCTTTTATTTATGCCTTATGGTGAAATGCGTGGAATACGTCCAGGAAGTCTTATCCAAAACTCCAATTTACCACCACTTTTCCCTGCTTCTTCTGAATTATTAGGAAGAACACTTGATGCTTTTGGAACTCCTTTAGATAAAGGAGCACCTATTAATCCTGAAACAATGATTCCTATTTATGCAGCTCCGCCAGCTCCCCTTGAAAGACCAAGAATTGATGAGACTCTTGATGTAGGAGTACGTTGTATAAATTCTCTTATTACAATGGGTAAAGGGCAACGTGTTGGTATTATGGCTGGTTCTGGGGTTGGTAAATCAACTCTTATGGGTATGATGGCACGTTATACAGAAGCAGATGTTATTGTAATGGGACTTATTGGGGAACGTGGTCGTGAAGTTTTAGAATTTATGGAACGAGATCTTGGACCTGAAGGTATGGCTCGGTCTTGCATTATTGTTGCAACTTCTGATACTCCCGCTTTAGTTCGTATGAGAGCTGCCTATGCTGCTACTGCTGTTGCAGAATATTTTAGAGATCAAGGTAAAAACGTTTTATTAATGATGGACTCTGTAACACGTTTTGCAATGGCATCTCGTGAAATTGGACTTGCAACAGGCGAACCTCCTACCACAAAAGGATATACTCCTTCTGTTTTTGCACAATTACCTCGTTTATTAGAAAGAGCTGGACGTTCTGAAAAAGGAACAATTACAGGAATTTATACTGTTCTTGTTGATGGTGATGATTTTAATGAACCTATTGCAGATGCTGTGCGTTCTATTTTAGATGGACACATTGTTTTAACAAGACAACTTGCAGACCGTGGACACTTCCCTGCTATTGATGTATTAAAATCTATTAGCCGTTTACGTAACGATATTGTAGACCAAGAAGTTGTAAAAGCTGGAAGAACAGTAACAACACTTTTATCCACATATAATACATCAGAAGATATGATTAATATTGGTGCATATAGTCAAGGATCAAATGCTGAAATTGATGCTGCTATTGCTTTTAATAAACCTATTAATGATTTTCTCATTCAAGGTATTACAGAACCTGAAAATATTACAGACTCCTGTGATAAATTAATCCAATTAGCAACAAAAGCAGAACAATCTATGCACACACAACGACAGGGTATTGAATTACCACAACAATAAAATTTTGCCGTCTTTTAAGAAAAGAGCTTTTCATAATCTCCACTTGACAGACGGCTTTTTCATGCCTAATTCTTTATTATTATGTTGTTAAAGGAGCATTTTATGTCTAAAAAACAAATGCAAGAAGATATGCAAAACCTCAATGAAGAAATAATCTCTGAAGATATTGAAAATAATGAACAAACAGCTTTAAACCCTGATGATTGCAAAGCTCTTATTTGCCCTAGCTGTACTATACATAAAGATGCTGAAGAAATTCGTATTCGTGCAATTGCAGAAATGGAAAACTTTAAAAAACGGTTACAAAAAGAAAAAGATGAACAAATGGCTTATGCTGCTGAATCTGTTCTTTCTGATCTTTTACCTACCCTTGATAATCTTGACCTCGCCATTCAATATGGTAGCAAAGATGAAGCTTGCAAAGATACTATCATGGGAGTTGAAATGACAAAAAAACTCCTTCTTGATGCAATAAAAAAACACGGATTAGAACCTGTTGGTGCTCTTGGTGAACCATTTAATCCAGAATACCATGAAGCTATTGCTCAAGAAGACCATGACACCATTCCAGCAGGCCATATTGTAAACGTAATGCAAAAAGGATATGTGTTAAAAGGTCGTTTACTCCGTTCTGCAAAGGTATCTGTTTGCAAAACACAAAGTACTTCTAGAAATATTGATACAAAGATTTAATATAACAATTTAAAAGGATTATTAATGCCATCTTTTCATTGCATAACATACGGCTGTCAAATGAATGTAAATGACAGTGCATGGGTTGCTCGTACCTTAGTTCGCATGGGTTGGACAGAATGTGAAATGGAACAAGCTGATTTTATTTTTATTAACACTTGCTCTGTTCGTGAAAAACCACAACATAAAGTATTAAGTATGCTTGGTATTATTCGAGATGTAAATCCAAATGCTAGTGTTGCTGTTGCTGGTTGTGTTGCTCAACAAATGGGTGAAAAATTATGGGAAAAAAATGCTCATGTTCGCTTAGTGCTTGGTAGTGATGGTATTGCTCATGCTCCAGAAGCATTTGAAAGAATTGCAAAAAATCCAAAATTACGTTTATCGTATCTTAAATTTACAAAAGAATTTCCTGATAGAAAACCTGAACTTGAATTTTTTAAAAATGTTCAATCACTTCCTATTGGAACATTAGAACAAAATACAAAAGGAAATGATACTCGTGCTTTTGTAAATATTATGCAAGGTTGTAATAATTTTTGTGCTTATTGCATAGTGCCTTATACTCGAGGTAGACAAAAATCACGTTCCATAAAATCCATTCTTGAAGAATGTCAAGAATGGTTAGATCGTGGTATTTGTGATCTTACCTTATTAGGGCAAAATGTTAATGCTTATGGTAAAGATAATGCAGGAGATGCTCCTCATTTTACAGAATTATTATACGAAGTTGCAAAATTATCTGGTTTAAAACGCTTACATATAGTTACCCCACACCCAAGAGATTTTTGTGATGCAACCATAAATGCTTATAAAGAATTATCTGTTCTTGCTCCTCGTATACATTTACCTTTACAAGCTGGATCTAACGCTGTTCTTGAAAAAATGGGTAGAGGTTACACAAATAAAGACTTTATGCTTCTTGTGGATAAATTACGCAATGCTCGTCCTGATTTAGCACTATCCACAGATTTAATTGTAGGTTTTCCCGGTGAAACAGAAGAAGATTTTCAAGAAACCTTACGTATGATGAAAGAAGCAAACTTTATTTCTTCCTTTTCTTTTGTTTACTCCGATAGACCTGGAACAAAAGCCTCTAAAATGACAGATAAAATAAGCCAACAAGTTGGGTTAGATAGATTAAACAGACTTATGGCTTTACAAAATGAACTTGGTGAAGCATGGTTAAAATCAAGAGTTGGCGTTAAAACAGAAGTCTTATTAGAAGCACTAAGTGCAAGACCAAAATACTCTGAAATAACAGATCATAATCTTGCTATTGATGAAGTCAAAACCCTAAGTCAACAAAATAATTCTGAATTAGAACACACAAGTTGGCAAGGTCATGATACATGGGGAAATACTGTTAACCTTATTTTACCTAATGCATTACAATACAAAGCTGGTGATATTGTTCCAGTAAAAATTGTTACAGCAAAAAAACATTCCCTTTTAGGTGAATTGGATAAATAATATATGAATGAAAAAGCCATTGATTTACTTTTAGATGCCATTTTTTTTGAACATTGGGCAAGATATTTTTGTTTTCAAGAAATTGAAAATAGCGATGATGCAAAAATTGTTATTCCTGAAATTTTATGGGAAGAAACTAAAACACAAGTGCCTCATCTTTATCCTTTGATGCAAGAATTACAAAATTCTCTCATTTGTCTTGATGATGTACGTTCTCGTTTATTTTCCTTTGTAGCTAAACAACTTAATCTAAATGAAAATGAATTTGCTGAAACTATTGAAAAAATAAGCGTTAACAGCAAGTTCAATCGTAAACTCAATGTTTTTTATGGTTTTGTCCAAGAACAAGCTGATAAAGATGCAGAATTTGAAGATAACTTATCAGACGAAGAATATAAAAAATATCGTGAAGAACTTACTATTCCTTTATTTTTAACATGGATAGAAAGTTTTTACACTTGGGCAAAAGACAATAATTACGTAATATAAATATGATTTTATTTTTGAGAGGGGAACTTTTTCAAAAGTTCCCCTCTCAAAC
>JAHHTE010000169.1 GCA_020024815.1 Mailhella sp. | reverse complement strand
AAAGTTTTGAAGGGAGAGTTTGAGAGGGGAACTTTTTCAAAAGTTCCCCTCTCAAGAAAAGAAAAAATAAATTATCTATATTTACTAGCTATTAATAATAAAAAATTATGGGCAAACTGGTGCAAAATTGATATTTGTTTCAAGATCTAATCCAAGACAAAGATTAGCATTTGCAATTGCTTGCATTGAAGCACCTCGTGCTAAATTATCAATGGCAGAAGTAATAATAAGTTTTTGTGTACGTGTATCAAGACTAAGACCAATATCACAAAAGAGCGAACCACGTACATTTCTTGTTTCAGGGAGCTTTCCAAGAGGGAGAATTCGTACAAATTTTTTATTTTTATATGTATTTTGGTAAAGAGTATGAATTTCTTCAAGGCTTATTGGTTTTGTTAATGGTGCATAAATAGTATTTAAAATTCCTCGTTCAATGGGAAGTAAATGCGGATTAAATGATACAAAAATTTCATTTTTTGCAATGAGTGATAACTCTTGTTCAATCTCAGGAGTATGTCTATGTTTACCACCAAGAGAATAAGGACGGAAATTATCATATACTTCACAAAAAAGACTGGTAACTTGTGCTTTTCTTCCTGCTCCAGTTGTACCTGATTTGGCATCAATAATAATATCATTTTTTATAATATTATGCATAAGTGCAGGATATAAACCTAAGATACTAGCAGTAGGATAACAACCAGGATTTGCAATAAGATCAGCTTGTTTTATTTGTTCCTCATAAATATCAAAAAGACCATAAACTGCTTTTGTTAAAAGATGAGTTTGATTATGGGGAATTTGGTACCATTGTTCAAAAACTTGAGGATTTTTAATTCTAAAATCAGCTGATAAATCAATTATTTTTATTTTCTTTTGTAAATTATTAGCTGTTTGAAATAATTCTCCAACTGTATTCATAGCAGTTCCATGAGGTACTGCAAGAAAAACAATATCACAATTTTTCGTAATTGTTTCAGCATCAAAATCTGTAATTTGAATTTGACCAATAGGATAGGATCGCAAAAAAGGATAAAGTTCTTCTATATATTTTCCACTTTCTTGCCGTGAAGTTGCGTATTTTAATGAAATAGCAGGGTGAGTTGCTAAAATTCTAGCAAGTTCCATTCCTGTATATCCTGTAACGCCAATAAGTGCAGCTTGGTACATATTTTTCTCTTTATTTATGATTGTTGAACAAATTTAATTCTTACTTCATAAAGTAAATCTTGAAGTAGCTTGCTTTCTTCTGCACTTAAACCTGTTCTAAATTTTTCTTCTAGCATGGTGAGTAGATCAATACTATGTTTTGCAAGAAGAAGATTTTTTTCTTTTTGTTGTGTATCTGGGTTAGGAACTTCGCCTAAATGCATAAGTGTAGATGATGCAAGAGATAAAATAAAGGTAGAAAAAGTTACCTCTGGTAATTGCATATTTTCGTCCATTTTTTCTCCATATTATGAAAAAGCCCGCAAAGCGGGCTTATATTATTCTGCAAAATTAACTGCATTTTTATTAATGTTATCAGTATGTAATGGATAAGAAGTAATAAATGTTCTAATTTTACTTCCTCCTAATGTTCCGGGGTATGTATTAACATTTATAACAAGATCAAGAACTCCATCATTGTTAGCATCTGCAATTTTTACATCACAAATTGTTCCTTTAATTCGGCGTGTTTTCCATAAAAGGTTAGTGCCAACACCGTCCCAAACAAGGGCATGTACTTCACCTTGTGCATAGTTACGGTAGTTATTAAGAAGGTTTGCTGCAACGCTAAGAGGTTTTGATAAAATAATTTCGTATTTACCATCATGGTCAAGGTCAGTAACATTAATTGTATTTGGAACATAATGATAAAGTACGTCTTGACTACCTTCTTGTGATACAAAGCCACCAATATCACGTGTAATACGTACACGATTAGCACCACTTGCATAGTATTCATCGGTTTTAGTAAGAACTTTTCCCTTACTATTATATATGAGTAAATGGTCTTGGTCATCTAATACAGCTAAAACATTACCTGAATCTTGTGTGGAAGGAATCCATGTAAAGTTGAAAACATCTGCTTTTGCTGGAAGAAGGGAAAGTGAAGTTCCTTTGGAGATACTTTTTCCATCAAAGTTTATTCTAAAAACAGGACCTTTTACAAATCTTGTTGCATCACTATTTTGTCCTACAAGTTCAAGTTCACCATGGGCATTTGTTCTTGCAACATTAAGATAATATCTTGAAGATAAAATTTCTTGAAATTTTTTACCATTAAAAGTGAAAATATAGCTTTTTGCATCATAATTAGTAGTATCAGTTGCAGCTACAACAAGATAATTTTTTCCTTTATAAGGAAAGGCTCTAAAACGTAAAATGTTAAGTGATGAAGAAAGTTTATGGCGTGCAATTTCTTTTGCTTGTCCATTTGTATAATTATACATAATAAGTTCATTATTATCAGCAAGTAAAATTTCATTAAAACCATTTCCATCAAAATCAGCAATTTCCATTCCAACAGATTCATAAGGCATAGTTTGAGAGCGTTGTTTATTTTCTTCTGTACCTTGATAACGAAGTTCAGGGTTTAAATAGCTCGTGCTTGGTGCTCCAGTTTCATTATTAATAAAAGAACTGTTTTGAGAAGTACGTGTAGCTTGAGCTGTACCAGCTGTTTTAAAAACATTTTGATTAATTTGATTTGCAATACTTTCAACACTTGCAAGAAGATTATGAACACTATTATTATCAGAACCATGCCAAGTATAATTATTTTTTCCAACTACATTAATATCTAAGCTTGCTTGTTCTCCAATAACATTTACTGTCCCGTAAATAAGATAATCTGCTTTGTATTGTTGACGAATTTTTTCAGCATGTTGTTGATTATTTGGAGCTTTACTTTGATAAAGAGAATCTTGATTTGCAACAGGTTCATTTATACCAGCAGAAAAAAGACGAGAATTAAGCATTGGGGGAATAGCATTTTGTAAATATTCATAGCTCTTGGAACCATTTACTTTAAATGGTGCAATAGCATAATCAGCTGCACTAGCGTTAGTTGCTAATAAAAGCAAACTAAAAACAGCACTTGCAAGAACGGAAAAACGCATAGTATCTCCTTAAAAGATTAGTAAATATAAAATGTTAAAAATATTGTTTTCTTTTTCTTGTCTTAACAATATTTTCAACTTATATCTTTTTTTTAGATAACTATCAAGTAATACCTAAAGGATAAATTATAGTTACATGAAACAATATAAACGCTCTTTTCGTTTTGTTTGTAATGAACAAGAAAGAAAAATTATAGAAGAAATGCTTTTATTGCAAGGTTTCACTTGGGATAATGAAGATTTTTTTTCTTATTCTTGTCGACTTATTGATGAACCTTTTTCTCTTGGTTCATCACTCGCTTGCTTTTTTGGGTTTATTTATATCCAAGATAGAGCCTCAATGTTACCTCCAGTTGCATTAATGCCAGAAAAAGGATCATTTGTTTTGGATATGTGTGCAAGTCCTGGTAGTAAAACTGGACAGTTAGCACAGATTGTGGGAGAAAATGGTTTTGTAATGGGAAATGAAGTTTCTCCGCAACGGTTAGCTACATTAAGACGAAATTTGCAACAAATGGGTCTTTTTCAAACTGCAAGTTGTTGTTTTGAGGGACAACATATTGCTTTACCCAGTGGATATTGTGATTTTATTCAACTTGATCCCCCTTGTAGTGGCTGGGGAACAATAGAAAAAAATCCTAAGGTTATGGAAATGTGGAAAGATGATAAAACAATTCCCCTAGTGAAATTGCAAAAAGAGTTACTAAAAAATGCAGAAAGACTTTTAAAACCAAATGGTGTTATTGTTTATTCAACTTGCACAACAAATATAGAAGAAAATGAAGAACAAGTTCGTTTTGCCATAGAAGAATTAGGCCTAGAATTAGAAAAATTACCAGAACTACATGAATTTGTTATGGATACTCCTCTGCTTGGTATAGATGGAGTATGGAGACTTTCTCCTCGTATTGGCGATACACAAGGTTTTTTTGTGGCTCGTTTAAGAAAGAAAAATAATGGTGAAATTTATGAAGTAAATCCACATAATTGGGGAGAAATTTTATCTGCAAAATATGTGGAAGAATTAGGTATTGATACAAAATATTTAATGTATGGGGATATTGCAGTTTTCAAAGAAAGTATACATTTTGTGCCAAATCAGGCAAAGAATATTCCTGAAAATTTTGCTTGGCAAGGTATGTATATGGGCAAAGTTGGAAAATCAAAAGAAATACAATTAAATCCTCGTGTTCGTATGGCAGGAAATTTACCTATTATTCATTTTGAAGGTAAAGATGGTCTTGAAAAAATAAAAGGACTTTTAAGCGGACAAAGTTTTAATTGTGAATATAAAGAAAAAAATGTTTTAATGGCATGGAATGGACTTATTTTAGGACGATTAAAAGTTAAAAATAAACGTCTTATTTGGTCAGAACGATAATTTTATTTTTTATTTTTTTTTGTGGGGGAAATGATTTTCCCCACACCCCCTCAATATAAAACCTCTCTTTGAAAGTTTTCA
>JAHHTE010000168.1 GCA_020024815.1 Mailhella sp. | reverse complement strand
TAATAAAATGGTTAACACTATAAATAAAAAAAAATATTTTCCATTATTTTTTATTCTTTTTTCTCTTATTTTTATGCTTTCTGCTTGTCAAAAAGATCTTTATCAAGATTTATCAGAAAAACAAGTAAATGAAATGTTAGCTCTTTTATTAAAATATAATATTCATGTTGAAAAATCTGCTCAAGGAAAAGGAAAATTCACCCTAAGCGTTGATGAAAAACAACTTATTCAAGCTCTTGAAATTTTAAATAAAAATAATTTACCACGCCAAAATTTTCAAAATTTAGGAGAAGTTTTTAAAGGAGAAAATATTATTTCCTCAAATTCTGAAGAAAATGCACGTTTGGCTTTTGCAATTTCTCAAGAATTATCTGAAACTTTTTCACAAATTGATGGTGTATTATCAGCAAGGGTACATATTGTACTTGGAAGTATAGACCAACCAACAGAAACTATTACCAAACCTTCTGCTGCTGTTTTTTTACGACATACCTCTGAATCCCCAGTAACGAATTTTGTAGCAAAAATAAAAGAAACAACCGCAAAAGCTGTTCCTAATTTAGATTTTGATAATATTTCTATAATGCTTGTTCCTGTACGAGAAGAAATTAGTGTTCCTATGCAACAAACAAAGTCCATTTATGAAACACTTACAGCAAGCAAACTTGGAATATTAACAAATCTTCTTTTATTATTCATAACTGTTGTTGCTGGAATTTATATTTTTCGTATTATTTCAAATTATTATAAAACACATCAACAAAAACAACAAAATAGTGAAGATTAACTATGAATAAAGATTTTTATCAATTTATTACAACAAAAAATGAAAGTCTTTTTTCTGCTATCATTCATTTTAATGTAGAAAATTTAAAAAATTATAAAGAAACAAATTCCAATAATAAAACAATAGAAAAATTATATCCCTATATTGAGCAAGATTTTCTTAACACATATTTTAAAGAAAAATCATGTATACACAACCCAGATTTTTTTACGTATTGGAATTATGCTGATGAAACAAAAAGACTGCTCTTATTAGATAAAGAAAGTCTTTCACAACTTATTTTGCGTTTTGGTATTACCATACACGCAAAAGAAATTTCTTTAATCATAAAAAGAGATGATGTATTAGCTATAAAAAAAGCGCTTGGAGAAGAAAATTATTTTTATGCTCTTAGTCGTGCAAAATATAGATTAAACAAACTTTGTGATTTTTACAAAAATAAAAACCAACAGCTTGATTTAATAACAAGAATTTTACAAAATGGACAAAACGCTTTATTCCATTGCACAACAACATGGGAAAAAGAATTAAAAACATTTTTTATTAACAAATATAAAGAAGAATTTCCGCACCTTACAACACTTATGCAAGAAAACAACGAAACAATACCAGAAGATAAAAAAAGACTTATTTGGTTAGGTATAAAAAAAATATTAATAAAGGAGGTTAATAGCTCATGGCTTCCTTATTTCAATTAACACATAATTCCCTATCCATTGCTACTGGACAAAAAGTCATTAAAGCAAAAGAGTTACAAAAATTTATTGAAGCTCAAAATATTCTTGATGAAGCAAAACAACGTGCTGCATTAATTATTGAAAATGCAGAAAAAGAATATCAAATAAGAAAAGAGCAAGGCTATATAGATGGACAAAATGAAGGAAAACTTGAACATGCTGAAAAAATCATGGAAACAGTTCTTTCTTCCTTAGCATTTATTGAAAAAATAGAAAGCACTGTTGTTGAGGTTGTTACAGAGTCTATTCAAAAAGTTATTGGTGAACTTGATGAAAATGAACGTATTGTAAGAATTGTTCGCACTGCATTACAAAATGTTCGCAACCAACAACAAATACTCATTCGTGTTAGTCCCCATGATGAAAAAACAGTTCGCGAAGCTCTTGCTCCTATGCTCCAAAATGGACAATCTTCTCATTTTTTAGATGTTATTGCTGATTCAAAACTTGCACCTGATTCTTGTATTTTAGAAACAGAATTAGGTGTAATTGATGCAAGTTTATCCACTCAATTAAAAGCACTTGAAAATGCATTTAATAATAAAATAAGAAATTAAGGTATTATTGTGGCTTTTGAATACATTTCTTCCCTTTTAAAAGATACCATTGAAAACACAAATCCTGTTGAAGTACGCGGAAAAGTTGAGCAAGTTGTAGGAACTATTATTCGTGCTGTTGTTCCCGGTGTTAAAATTGGGGAACTTTGTATTTTAAGAAATCCATGGGAAAATTGGGAATTAAAAGCTGAAGTTGTTGGTTTTATAAAACAAGTGGCTCTTCTTACTCCCTTAGGAGATTTACAAGGAGTTTCCCCTGCAACCGAAGTTATTCCTACTGGTAAAATATTTTCTGTGCCTGTTGGTTATGGTTTATTAGGTCGTGTTCTTGATGGATTAGGCAATCCATTAGATAATGGTCCAGCATTAAAAGCTCAAAGTTATTATCCTGTTTATGCTGATCCACCCAATCCAATGCAAAGAAAAATTATTGAAAAACCTATGTCATTAGGTTTAAGAGCTATTGATGGACTTCTTACTTGTGGAGAAGGACAAAGAATGGGAATTTTTGCAGCAGCAGGTGGAGGTAAAAGTACACTTTTATCTAGTATTATCAAAGGTTGTTCTGCTGATATTTGTGTTTTAGCACTTATTGGCGAACGTGGACGAGAAGTTAAAGAATTTATCCAAAATGATCTTGGTGAAGAAGGTATGAAAAAAACAGTATTAATTGTATCTACCTCTGACCGATCAGCAATGGAACGATTAAAAGCAGCCTACACAGCCACTGCTATTGCTGAATATTTTCGCGACCAAAATAAAAAAGTTCTTCTATTAATGGATTCTGTAACACGTTTTGGACGAGCCCAAAGAGAAATAGGTTTAGCAACAGGTGAACCACCAACAAGACGTGGTTTTCCTCCCTCTGTTTTTTCTGCCCTTCCCAAACTTATGGAACGATCAGGAAATTCTGATAAAGGATCAATTACTGCACTTTATACTGTTCTTGTGGAAGGTGATGATATTACAGAACCAATAGCAGATGAAACACGCTCAATTTTAGATGGACATATTATCTTATCTCGCAAACTTGCAGCATCAAATCATTATCCTGCCATTGATATTTTAGCAAGCATTAGCCGAGTTATGAATAACATCATTACAGAAGAGCATAAACAAAATGCACAAGAATTACGTAAAATTCTTGCCAAATATAACGAGGTCGAATTACTATTACAAATAGGTGAATATAAACAAGGTACAGATGCAGAGGCAGATCAAGCCATAAAAAAAATTAATGCTGTAAATAATTTTCTCAAACAAGGATTAAATGAAAAATCAAATTTTGATGAAACAATAGCATTATTAAAAAAGGCTGTACAATAATGCAAAATTATCCTTTATTTTCCCTTATTCATATACGAAAACATAGAGAACAATACATAAAAAAAACAAAGCATATCTTAGAAGAACAATTAAAAAATATTGAAAAAAAAATTATAGCTCAACAAAATACAATTACCAACTACCATACATGGCGAATTCAAGAAGAAGAAAAAGAATATACTAAAATTATAGGAAAAAATATTCACCATACAGAATTAGAACAATTTAAGAATACTTTTACCACATTAAAACAAAGAGAATTACTTCTTGAACAAGAATTAGAAGAATTACAAAAAATAAAAGAAAAATACTTAGCAGAACTACAAGTCCAAAATAATGCATTAAAAATAGCTCAAAAAGAATGTATAAAAATAGAAAAACATTTTGAACTATGGCAAGAAGCATATAAAAAACAAACTGAAAAAAAAGAAGAAGCAGAACTAGAAGAATTTAAATCACAAACACAAATCAATGAAAACTACGAGTAACATTATGAGCAATTTTAAGTTAGATAATATGCGATTAGATACCATTATAGAACAAGAAGAAATACGAAAAAAAAATTCCTATTCCCCAACTTCTTACGATATTGAACACTTTCAAAAACAACTTAATAACAATGAATTAGATGAAAAAACGAAACATACCAACAATACTGAACACGATAACCCACTTGAACAAAATAATAACACTCTACCTAATTTTACATTTGAAAAATTTTTCTCTATTACAAAATCACCAGAATTAAAAATGCCAATACTTCAAGATACTGAAATGCAAGAAAAATTAATTGAAAGTATTTTAGTTTCTCAACCAAATGAAAAAGGACAAGAAATACGCATAAAACTTAATGCAGATATTCTCCTTGATACAGAAATTCGTCTTATAAAACATCTTGATGGAAAACTATCCATAGAAATGTTTACACAAAATGCAAATTCTTTTCAAACACTTGTAACTAATCAATTTAAATTAAAAGAACGATTAGAACAATTAAACAAACATGATATTTCTATTAATATCAATAATTACACACAAAATGAAAATGATACCAATCAACAATCACGTGGATATATTGATTATTTAGAATAAATTTTTATATTAGAGAAATATATTTTTTTGAGAGGAGAACTTTTGAAAAAGTTCCCCTCTCAAACTCTCCCCT
>JAHHTE010000167.1 GCA_020024815.1 Mailhella sp. | reverse complement strand
AAACTAAATTGTTCTTGTTATGATTTTATAATTAATTTTTGTTTAGAGGGGAATTTTGATATAGTTTCCCCTCTAAATTTTTTACAACTTTTTAATCTAAAATTTTTATAACCTGATATGATTTTCTAATTATAATCATAAGATATATAAAATAAGTTATTAAATTATACTGTTATTAAGATATGTTCTTTCTCCTTATGAAAAAGTAAATTTAATCTCTTGTTGTAAAATAAATAAGTTATTAGTTTACTCAAAATACATTAGTAGTATTGTTTTATAAACCTAAGAATTGCCATGTAGTAAATGATGTTATGATAATACCAATAGGAACTAAGAATAATCTGATTGTCATAATTATCATAACATATTTTAATCGCACATATCCAGTTGAAAACATAATAAGAGCTGGTGCAAGTTCGTAAGGTAAAATAAATTGATCCAAACCATAAAGAAAACTATATACAATTTGTTTCATTGAAATACCCAAATCAATAGCTATTTGAGCCATTGGAACGCTTAAAGAAGATGCTGCTGCAATAGGGGTAAGTAAGAAATTTGCAACAACTCCTGTAAAATAAGCAAAAATATTTGCAATCGCTGGAATTTCAATATGTGAAAGAACAGGTACTATTTTTCCAGAAAGCCAAGCAGGAATGCCCAACGTTCCAGCAACAAATCCAATAGCCATACAACCCACAATAAAGAAAAGAATAGAATAGTTTACTCGGCTTATATCATCACATTCAAGTAATCCAAAGATAGGAGTAAATCCGAGAAAAACAATGAAACCAAAAAGGAAATAAGGAGGTAAACCATGTAAAGGTTCAAGAATGTAACCTAAAAGAGCTAATACAGTTAATATAAGAGTTTTCTTTTCTGCTAGGCTCATTTTCCCAAGTTCAGCTAATTGGTTACTAGCTTCCGCAACACATTTATCAATATGGGGTTTAAGGGCTTTATTTCCAAAGATATATAATAATGTTATTGCAATAATAATATGAACAAGATTATATGTTGCATTTTCAACAAAAAATCTAACCCAACTAAATTCTATTGGAAGTCCAGATTTTTGGAGCATTAATAAACCAGTTAAGCCTGTATTATTTGGTAAATACATAGCACATGCAATAGCTCCACCCAAAAAAGCACCCATAATAATTGTTGCTGCTTCTTTTGAATCTTCTTGTAAATTGAGGCTCTTGCAAATACTTGTTGCAATTGTCATAAAAATGATAAGAGTAGTAATAATATCAGGAATTAAAGAACTTATTATTATACCTGCAATAAAAAAAGATATGAGCAACTTTAAAGGGGTTTTTGCAATTTTTGATAAAAGTAATAATGCAATACGATTAGCAAGTTTTGTTTTATCCATTAAAATTCCTATGAGCATGCCATTGAAGCACATCCAAGGAACAGGTGCTTGCCAACCAGCAAAAACAACGTCAGGAGTAGATATTCCTGTTGTAAGATAAAACATTAATAACATGAGAATAGCAACAACCATGCTTAATAGCTCAAAAGCTAAAACTGATAGAGCAAGGATAGTTCCAAACCAATAAAGATTTAATTTCATGTTTGATGGGTCATACATTAAATATGTTATTAGTCCAGCTAAAGCAAAACAAAATAACCAATATTTACCATTTTTAACGGTGCATTCTTCGCTAAGCATAAGAACCCCCTTTTTAAGTATTAATAAATTTATAAAAAAATAGATTGTTATATTCTGCACAATATAGTGCATTTTCAATAAAATTAGGAATTAATTAAAAAAAGAATTTTTGAAAATGCACAATCATGTGCAAAAGATAATATTTTTTTATGCTATATGAAATAAAACACAAATAAAAAGGAGATTATTATGGGTTATCCTACCGTATTTCCAACAGGTGTTCTTCGTTATAATCCCGAAAAAGCATGGAGCGGGTATACTATTATGCCTCTTCATAATCGCGGATCTTTACTTATTGACATGAATGGTCGAGAAATTAGATTTTGGAAACATTTTGAAGGTTTTCCAACAAAAATTTTTCCAAATGGTAATATTTTAGCAAGTTCTGGAGTTAGAAATCCAAAATATGGTTTGCAAGATCAACGTGATTTAGTTCAAATTGATTTTGATGGTAATATTGTATGGAAATGGAATAAAGCAGAGTTTATTACAGATCCAGGTGAAGAACCACAATGGATGGCACGTCAACATCATGATTTTCAACGTGAAGGAAATCCTGTTGGTTATTACGCTCCTGGAATGGAACCTAAAATTGATGAAGGAAATACATTGATTTTAGCTCACAAAGAAGTGCATTGCCCATATATTTCAGAAAAACCTCTTTTAGATGATGTTATTTACGAAGTTGATTGGGACGGTGATATTGTATGGGAATGGAAATGCTCTGACCATGTGGAAGAAATGGGTTTTAGCCATGAAGCATTAAATGCTATGAGCAGAAATCCTAATTTTAGAGGTGGTTCATTAATTGAATCTGCACCAAGTTTAGGTGACTGGATGCATACAAACTCTATGTCTAAACTTGGACCAAATAAATGGTATGATCAAGGTGATGAACGTTTCCACCCTGATAATATTATTTGTGATGGTCGTGAAACCAATATTATGTTCATTATTGATAAAAAAACAGGCAAAATTGTATGGCAATTAGGTCCTGATTTTAATGTATCAGAAGCACATAAAAAACTTGGTTGGATTATTGGTCAACATCATTGCCACATGATACCAAAAGGATTACCAGGTGAAGGTAATATTTTAGTATTTGATAACGGTGGTTGGGCTGGTTATGGTGCTCCAAACCCCGGAGCATTAGATGGTACAAAAACAGCTTTACGTGATTACTCTCGTGTTCTTGAATTTAATCCTATCACTTTAGAAGTAGTATGGCATTGTGGACCAAGAGAATTAGGATTTACTATTCCTCTTGATTCTTGTCGTTTTTATAGTCCTTTTATTAGTTCTGCTCAACGTTTACCAAATGGTAACACACTTATTACAGAAGGTTCTGATGGTAAACTTTTAGAAATAACTCGCGATTATGAAATTGTATGGGAATATATTTGCCCTTACTGGAGTGATTCAGATAATATGAACATGGTTTATCGTGCTTATCGTGCTCCTTATGAGTGGGTACCACAACTTGATAAACCTATTGAAACACCAATTAAACCTTTGGATAAATCTAGTTTCCGTGTACCTGGTGCAGCTCCACTCGGATTTATGTCAGAAGTGGAAGTAGAAGGTACTATTGCTCCTTATAAAGGTGTTGCTGGTCATTGCGTTGGTAGTACTGAATAATTTATTATTTGCTGTGATAAATTGTAAATAATCTTAATGGGGGAAAGAATAATTTTCCCCCTTTTTATTATCATATAACAATACTTATATTGTTATATGATAATAATGAATTTTTAATGTTATTATTTACTAACTAGTTATAGAATAATGAAAATAGATATAATAGATAACTATTTGTATTTTTGATACATAATTTTTATTATAAATGAAAAGTAGATATTCTTGAAATTCAATCTGTGTTATTGTATCTTTTTTTCATTCTAGTGAGGTTTAAGATGGATAGAAAACCTTATAAATTATGTAATGATGTACAGTTATTATGTGGTCTTAATAAAGAATGGGAAAAAGTATTACATCTTGGTGTAAAAAAGAAAATTCCAAAAGGTGTAATATTTAATAGTGATCAATTTGAAAGTTTTGGATATATTCAAAAAGGATCATTACGACTTTCGTCTGTTTCAGATGATGGGCGACAAAGAATAGTATTTTATTTAGGTGAAGGTTGTATTTGTATGGAAATACCTATTTTGAGTTATTTTGAAGATAAGTATACTCCTGAATTTGTAACTACAACTGATTGCGTTATTTATTTTTTTTCAAAAGAATTTCTAACTGACGAAAATTTTATAAAAAATTATCCTGAATTAATCATTAATTTTATTCATTCTATGGCAGTTAAATCTCATGCTTTTTTTTCTCAATTAAGTGAGGAAGCTGTTTTAGATTCAACAGCACAATTTTGTAGGTTTTTATGCCGTGAATATGAAAAAATTAAACAAACAACATTTCAATTAGGTTTTTCTCAAATAGAATTAGCATTAATGTTAAGTTTGCATAGAAATACATTATGTAGAATTGTAAGAGAATTAAGAAAAGATAATGTATTAGGCAAATGCACAAAAAATTGCATTGAAATTTTAGATTTAGAAAAATTACGAAAATTAGCTCAAATTTAGTTACATCTCGATTATTATTTATATTTAATATGTTTTTTATTGAATAAATGAAATAAGCTACTATCGTAAAATCAAGGTTTCCAAAAAGATACTTTATATATTGGTATTGCTAATTCTTCTTTATATTGAATACAGGTTAGATATTAATTTTTTAATTTAGCAAAAGCTGTCAGTTCAATTTATATTTGATTTATTTTTTTTTATGTAACTTTCATGTTGCGATGAAATATTTTATAATGAGTATAATTTCATAAAATTGTTCTATTATTTTTTAGTTTATTTGTATGGAATGGTAAATCATTTAATAAT
>JAHHTE010000166.1 GCA_020024815.1 Mailhella sp. | reverse complement strand
GTAGATATTATTTAATTGATGAAGTTTTTATTTAAATGTATTGATGTTTTTTTATAATGTATTTTTTAAAATAAAATAAAAAATTTCTTGACAAGAAAAAAAATATAACATAAATAATTCTTCTACTGTTTTGGAAAGGTGTCCGAGTCGGCCGAAGGAGCTCGCCTGCTAAGCGAGTATACGGGCTAAAACCTGTATCCAGGGTTCAAATCCCTGCCTTTCCGCCATTTTTTAGTAACATATTGATTTTGTTATCAGTATTTTCAAATTTAGCCTTGATTATTCTAGTGGTACATTTCACTGGTACAATCAAGGCTTTTTTTATGTCTAAAATTTATGTATCAAAATCTGTGAACAGGGATTTTAATCCTGGATACGGTTCTTATTTTTTTCTTTAGAAATGGTGTTTTTTATACCAACTTAATTTTTTTAGTGGGGATTTTAAAAGATTTTCTTTTTATGGGAATAAAATAAAAGTCCTTTAAAAGGAGTATGGGGGAAACTTTTGTAAAAGTTTTCCCCATACTCATAATATATACACATAGTTAAATTTTATAGTAAAATTTATTTACTATGAAAAATACGACTTTCGTCAAGAACTTCTTGTACTACTTTTTGTAAAATAGGCATTTTTTTAGTATCAAGTTGTATTTCACCCATTGGTGGAATACGGTCAAGAAAAGTATATTTTTGTGTACCTAAACGGTGATAAGGTAAAAGTTCGTATTGAACATTAGGAAAAGGTTTAATAAATTCACAAATAGCACGAATTTCTTCTTCACTATCATTAAAACCAGGAATAACAGGAGTACGGCACAAAATAGTTTTATCAGGAACTAATTGAGCAAGTTTTGCAAAATTATCTAAAATAATTTCATTTGATTTTCCTGTAAATTCTTTATGTTTTTCACTATTCATGTGTTTTATATCAAAAAGAAAATAATTAATAAATTCAGCAGCTGTTTCCATTGTTTTCCAAGGAACTTGACCACAAGTTTCAATGGCTGTTTTGATACGGCGACGACGTGCTTCACGTAAAAGAGCTATTGAAAATTCACCTTGTGCAAGTGGTTCTCCACCTGATAATGTCATACCACCAGAAGAACGAGAATAAAAAGCCATATCTTGTTCTACGGAACGTAAAATTTCATCAACACTTTGTTGTTTTCCATAAATAATTAAGCCTTGTGCAGGGCAAGCCTTAGCACAAAGTAAATCACAATCAGCACATAAAGAACGATTAATAGAAAGTGTGCCATCTTCTTTTTCTATAAGAGCATTATTAGGACAAACTTTTAAGCAATGTTTGCATTTATGTGTAGTAAGACATCGTCCAACATTATATGCAAGTTCTGCTTCACGAACTTGTGATTCAGGGTTACTACACCATTTGCAATGTAAAGGACAACCTTTAAGAAAAACAATGGTACGAATTCCAGGTCCATCATGCACAGAATATTTTTGAATATTGAAAATTTCACCTTTCATGGAATTGTCAGTGTGAGAACTCATTGTTTACTCCTTTTGTAAGGTTGTTATTGTATAGATATTTTATTGTACCAAAAAAGCATTTATTATGTGAGAAATAACAGGAAAGCAGAGGAGGAAATTCCCCCTCTGCTTGAATTTATTTTATAAATCACCGTGTTCAGTACGAGCAATGAGGTCGTCTTGAAGATCTGGTGAAAGGTCAACAAAGTAAGCACTGTAACCTGCAATACGAACAATGAGGTTGCGATACTTTGCTGGGTCTTTCTTCGCAGCAATAAGGGTTTCACGGTTGATAACGTTGAATTGTACGTGCCAAATCTTGAGGTCGCAGAAGGTACGGATAAAGGAAACAAGCTTTTCTGTACCTGATTCGCCTTCAAGGCATTTTGGTGTAAACTTAATGTTCAACATACGAGCTGCACGATCACGCATACCATAGTTTTTGGTATTGTAGTTTGAAAGTAAAATAGCTGTTGGACCGTTTACATCTGCACCGTGAGAAGCTGATGAACCATCAGAAAGTGGGGTAAATTGTTTACGTCCATTAGGTGTAGCTGATACAACCTTACCGAAAGGTACGTGAGAAGTAAATGGAACATAACGAACATCATTATGCATACCAAGTTCTTTACTATATTTTCCACCAAATTCTACGGAAATTTTATCAATATCATGTCCAATTGCGTCTGCGTATGGATCATTATTACCATAGCAAGGAGCAGAACGGAGCATTGCTTCTACATCTTCATAGCCTTCAAAGTTTGCGTCAATAGCATCAATAATTTGTTGCATAGTGAGCTTTTTCTCTTCAAAAACTAATTTTTTGATTGCAGAAAGGGAGTCTACAACTGTTCCAAGTCCCATGTATTCAAAATAACCAAGATTAATACCTTCAGGGATTTGTGGTTGGTGCAAGTCTATGCAATGTTTCATGCATAAATCATGCATTGCTGAACCCATTGGTTGTGCAAAGTGTTTTGCACGAAGGTTATTAATGGTGTATTGTTGAATAAATGCAGCACGGAGGAAAAGTAAATGTTGTTTTACATAAGCGTCCCAGAATTGTTCCCAACTTGTAAATTTAGTTGGATCTCCAGTTTCAATACCAAGAACTTTATCACCATATTTTTTCATACGGCCGTTACGTAAAACCATTTCAACAGCAGCTGCAAAGTTTACATAAGCACCACCAGAAGTATACGTATCACGGTTTGGCATACGAGCTTCTGTACAACCTGATACAGCATAATCATAAGCTTCTGCAAATGTTGCACCTTTTGAAACATAAAGAGGTACTACTTCTTCATCATTGATAAGTTTTGGGAAACCAGAACCATCTTTAATGGTTTCTGCTACGTCCCATAAGTAACTTTCAGGAGCACAACTATGAATACGTGCAGCAAGGTCAGGGTAGTGAAGTGGGAATTCACGTTTTGATTTCAAAATAAGGTGGGTCAATGCATTTGTTGCATCACGTCCATCAGGAGTTTGACCACCTACTGTTACAGCTTCCCAGTGAGCATAACCTTCATTGAATGCTCCACCTGTTGGTGAAATATACATATCAATAAATTCTGCCATGCCAACCCACATACATTCAAGAAGTTCAATAGCTTTATCTTCATTGATTTTGCCATTTGCAAGATCTTGTTCATAGTATGGTAAGAAGTATTGGTCCATACGACCATTAGAAATAGTTGTACCTGTTTTTTGCTCAATACGTGAGAACATTTGTGTAAACCATTGGCTTTGACAAGCTTCCCAAAAATCACGAGCAGGTTCACCAGGAACTCTTTCTGCATTTTCTGCCATACGGATAAGTTCTGCTTTACGTACTGGATCAGATTCTTTTTCTGCCATTTCACGTGCTAAAACAGCATGACGTTTTGCCCAAAGTACAATGGCTTCTGATACTAAAACAACAGCTTCAAGGAATGGTTTCTTTTCGCAGTTGTCTACTGGAGAAAGTGGATCAAGTGCTGCTAATTTTTCTTGAGCTTCACGTTTAATATCATTAAAACCACGTTTTAAGATTTTTTCATAATCATGTACCCATTGAATTGAAGAACGGAAAGATGCTGTTTCATTTACAATAAAACGGGAAATAAGACCTTGTGGATCATCATACGTAAGTTTATGAACATCTTCAGGTAATGCAGCATTTAATGCTTCATGGAAGGTTTTACCTTTCCAGTATGGAGCTATTTCTTCTACTACACGTTTTGCATCTTCAGGAGTAATAGTTGCAGGAGAAGTTGGACGATTAGGTAATTCTTTTACAGCAATATCAAGGAAATCGCCATCAAGTTCTGGATATAAAATACCATAACGACCAGCATCTGTACCAGCACGACCAAGTAAAAGTTGATCATCTTGCACATAAACAGTAATATTTTCTGCAATGTGATATAATGCTTTTGCCCAACGAAGAACTAATGGTTGTCCTTCTGTTTGTTTCATTGATTGGGTAAAATATAAAGCACGTTCAATATCAATTTGAGGCTTTTGTCCTTCAAAACGTTCAAGAATTTTGAATACACGTTCATGGGTTGCACGGAATCTATCTACCTTTCCGTCAATTTTATCATGAAGACGTTGCTCTTGAGGGGACATACATTCACATACGAGTTGGGTCATGGTAAACCTCCTTCCTATTATGGAACTATTTTAAAATTTTTTTTGTTAATTATAAAAGAAATAAATCTCTTATTATATGTTTTTCACCTATTTTCTTCTTGCTTATAACTAAGCATAGTTTGTGCCATTTATAATAAATATTTTTATATCAAATAGTTATTTGTAATATTTCTTTATTTGTGTAAAATTTATCAAATTATTATTTTATTAAGTTGCAATTTTGCAACATATATAATTATTATTATCAAATAAGAAATTTTTAAGGTGCAATTTTGCAACAAAAAAACTAAAAAATATAAATAATGCGTATTTTCACAAAGTATAAAATATTTTAATGGTGCAATTTTGCAATATTAGTTTTTATTCTATTAAAATATATTATGCAGTAATTTTATATATCATATTGATTATATTTATTTTATTGTTTATTTAGACTTTTGATTGGTATGAAG
>JAHHTE010000165.1 GCA_020024815.1 Mailhella sp. | reverse complement strand
CTTTTGAAAAAGTTCCCCTCTCAAAAAAAAAATTAATCAAGAAATTTCCAATGCTTTATTTTTATTGGTTCTTCTAAATTTGAATGAATATCTAAATTTAACACGTAGAGTACACGTAATTTTCTATTAACAATATCTTCAGGAAAGTACTGTGCTTGTCCCCACATTTTAACAGTTATTGTTGTTTGGGTACTTTCATCAAGTAATGTTAATCGAATATGATTTTTCAAAAAGCCATATAAATTAGCATGCATAACTCTTAACACTGGTGATAAAAAAACAGGTTCTTTATTTGAAATACCAAAAGGTTGTAATGAGGCAATTTCTTTTTTAAAACTATAATCTATTGCATCAAAAAAATTTAATTCTCCATCATAATACACTACTTCTTGCAATGGTTCTTTACCAAACTCTTTTTCTATATATTGACAAAAATCCTGTTGAAAAAGAGGATAACATTCTTCAGTAAGTCGAACACCAGCAGCCATTTGATGACCACCATAATTTTCTAAATGTTTTGAACATACATTAAGACTTTCGTGTAAATTAATTGCATCAATTGAACGAGCAGAAGCTTTCCACATATCCCCATCTTTACAAAAAACAAAAGCAGGTTTGTAATATTTTTCAACTAAACGTGATGCAATAATTCCTACTATTCCTTGATTCCAATCTTCTTGAGCAACAAAAATAGCTGGCATATTTTCTTGTGCTTTTGCTTGTTCAAAAGCTTCTTTTGTCATTTCACGTTCTTCTTGCTTTCGATCTTCATTATATTGATCTAAACGAAGAGCAATATCTTTTACTTTTTGAATATCATTAGACATAAAAAGCTCAACAGCTAAAGAAGCTTTTGCCATTCTACCCGCAGCATTAATACGAGGAGCAAGAGCAAAAACAATTTGTCGTGTTGATATAGGATCTTTACTATTCATTCGAGCTACACTTTTTAATGCAGCAAAACCCAATCGTTTTGCTTCATTTAGTAAAAGCATACCATTTTTTACTAAAATTCTATTTTGCTCTATCAAAGGAACCATATCTGATAATGTTCCAAAAGCAACAAGATCCAAAACTTCTCGCATATCCATTTTTGGGATATTCAATTCTTTTGCTAAAAGTGTATTAACTTCAGCCATCAAGAAAAAAGCAACACCAACGCCAGCTAACTCATTACAAGGACACTCACCAAGTTTAGGATTACATAATACATGTGCATTTGGTAAATTACCTTGTGGTAAATGGTGATCAGAAACAATAACAGTAAATCCTAGTTCTCGTGCTTTTTCTACTGCTTTAAAATCTGTAATACCACAATCAACAGTTAAAAGAACTTCTGCCCCTTGCTTTGATAAAGTTTCAAGCATTTCTTCATTTAATCCATACCCTTCACTTACTCTTTCAGGTAAATGCCAAAGTGGATCAAAACCAAAATGCCTTAACACTTGTAAAATAACACAAACACCAGTTATACCATCAACATCATAATCTCCCCATACAACCAATTTTTTACCAGCATTTAATAAAGAAACAATTAATTTTGCTCCTTCTGTTACACCTGGCCATTTATTAGGTTGTGCAAGATAGCGTAAATGAGGACTTAAAAAAGGGGCTATTTTATCTTCTTTTATATTTCTTTCTTGTAATATAGACGCAAGTCTAGAAGATATTCCTAAGGAATTGACCATTCCTTGAGAAATAACACTTTTTTCTTTTGCTTCTTGCCTTTTCCATATTACTTGCCGCATAATTAAATAAGTTTTTCCACCTGAGAAAATAATTTTTGTGTAATAAGATTCTTATCCTTAAGCCATGTTACAAACTTTACTGCAACTTCATGCTTTGGAGCTATTTGTAAAGCCATTTCCAAAGCTTTAAAACATTCTTCATATTCTTTAAGTTCTAAATACACACGAGCTAAATTAATAAAAAGGTTTTCATCTGTTTTTTGTAATTGTAAAGCTCTTTGATAATATTCAACAGCTTGTGTATACATTTTTGATTTACGAAGATTAATACCAAATTCGTTAAATAAATGCTTATGCTCTGGAGCATAGGCACCTTCTAAATTTATTAATCGCTCAAAAATATTTTTTGCTTTTTCAGCATCACCACGTTCTAAATATGTAAGACCAATACCAAAGTTTGCACGAACGTTACCAATATCAATATTTAAAACATGTGAATACTCAAATTCAGCACTAAAAGTTTCACCATTTTTTCTTGATTCATCGGCTTTATCAAGCGTTTCATCAAGTTCTTTCATTTTAGGATAAACGGTACTAGCATAAAATTCTGGTTCAGGAGAGTACTTTTCCAAAAGAACTTCTTTTGTAATAGTTTTTTTCTGACCTGTTGGAACATAGTTTTGGTTTATTGATTGCAAAACAATAGAACCATCTTCCATTTCCTCTACAAACCAAAATATTTTTTGTACAGTTTTACGAGTTGTTGTACCTGTCCCAATTTTTTTTACTTCATGGGAAGAAAAAACTCCATATATTCTATTTTGATTAAATGATTGTGACATATTCCAACCCTATCTATTTTTATCCTTTTTTGCTTTTTGAATTTCTTCATTAATCCGTTTTGCAACACTTTTAGGATCATCAGCCCTTGTTATAGGACGCCCTACAACTAAATAATCAGAACCAGCCATAACAGCATTATATGGTGTCATTACTCGTCTTTGATCATCACTTTTATTATCATCAAAACGAATACCGGGCGTTAGACAAAGTAAATTTGGAGCAATACTTTTTATTTTTTCAACTTCTAATCCAGAACAAACAATACCATGCATAGCCCATTCTTCTGCATTTTTCGCAAGTAACTGTACTAAATCAGAAAGTTTTCCTTGATACCCTATCAGTTCCCCTTCATCAAAACTTGTTAATACAGATACACCAAAAATTTTCATTCCTGATTTTTGCTTATTACAAACTGCTAATGCTGCCTCACTCATTCTTTTTCCACCTGATAAATGAATAGTAAGCATATCAGCTCCTGCTTTTAATGCAGAATATACTGCCCCTTTTACTGTATTTGGAATATCATAAAGTTTTAAATCAAGAAAAACATTAAAACCCATTTCTTTAAATTTTTTTACTATATAAGGTCCTTCTGCTATAAATAATTCAAGACCAATTTTTACCCAAGGAACTTCACCTTGAATCTTTTCAGCTAAAAGATATGCGTCTTCTGCTTTTTCAAAATCAAGAGCAACAATAAGTTCAGCCATATTATTTTCCTAACACATCTTTTATAAGTTGAGGACAAAGTTTTGGTGATAATTTACAAGAAAGATAAAAAGCTCGCAATTCATTATACGCTTTTTCTAATTCATCATTAACTATCCACGCATCAAACCAATGTGAATTTTCAATTTCACCAATGGCATTTTTCATTCTTTTTTCAATAACTTCTGTACTATCAGTTCCACGCAATTCTAAACGATATTTTAAAATCTCTAACGATGGTGGAAAAACAAATGCAAATCGTGCTGTTGGTAAAGATAAAGATAATTGTGCCGCCCCTTGAACATCTATATCAAAAATAATATCTTGCCCTTTATTTAATGCTTCAATTACTGGCTTTATAGGTGTTCCATAATAATTGCCATGCACAATAGCCCATTCAGCAAATTCATTAGCTTGAATTTTCTCTTTAAAATTTTCTGTTGTAATAAAATGATAATGCACTCCATCAATTTCCCCTTCACGAGGCAAACGAGTAGTACATGAAATAGAAAAAGATAAATCAAATTCTGCACACAACTTTTTTACAAGTGTACTTTTTCCAGCTCCCGATGGAGCACATAAAATAAGTGGTACCCCTTGTCTTTTTACCATAACAGAAAATTTCCCTCATATCTAACTATATTACAATAATCGAAAAATACTATCTTAAATACATCTTAAAAGCAAATAAAAAATCTCTCTTGCTAAGGTAATCGTATAGCTAAATTAATAAGTATATTCTTATTTATCTTAAATAATACACTAGATACAAAAATTACAAAAAAACTATTCTAACATAACACAATATATATTTTAATAAAATCCTATTTCAAAATCATACTAACTACTAAAAAATATTCTTATTCTTCATTTTCATCAGCAAGATAATTTTGCTCTGACATTGTATCTAATTGTGCTTGAAGAACACGTTGACTTACAGTATCAGACCCAACAGAAGATAAAATCACATGATTAGAATCTAGTACAAGAATTGTTCTTGTTTTTTTACCTTGTGTTGCGTCAATAAGTCTACTTTCATTTTTTGCGTCCTCACGCAAACGCCGCATAGGCGAAGAAGCAGGATTTAAAATTGCTACAATTTTAGACGCTATCACATAATTACCATTACCAATACGAACTAATGTTTCTCTTGGCATATCAAAACCTTATATAACTTTTTATTATTTTATTATTTTTTGTGGGGGAAATGATTTCCCCCACACCCCCTCAATCAGGCAAATTTTTTGAAATAAGTTTCAATAAATTTGCCTACATTAAAACATTTATAAAAAACTTTCCTATAAAAATAGCTCGTAATATTCATTATCAAAAAACAAAGTATAATAATTATAACTAATTAATAC
>JAHHTE010000164.1 GCA_020024815.1 Mailhella sp. | reverse complement strand
GTTTTAGGGGAAAACTTTTTATAAAAAGTTTTCCCCTAAAAGAATACTATTTTTAATGTTTATTAATGGTTTTTCTTTGGTGAACTTTATCATTTTCATGGAATGAGCGTAAACGTTTTTGAATACGTTCAACTCTACGGGCAATTTCACTTAATCCAAAATATGCAACAGAAGTAAATATTCCTAAACCTGCTACTAATACAGCAGAAAGGATTAATAAATCATTATATGTTGAGTCTTCGGTTGCTGTTTGCCATAATAGGAAAATAGCAGCAATACAACCACCAAGCCATAATATATGTCCGCAAATTTGAAGAAAGTGTTCTAAAGGTAAATGGTTAAATGGGTTTACTTCTGATAAGCCTTGCCAATCGCGGCTACCACATTCAGGGCAACGAGCTAAAAACTCAGGGAAAACTGTTTTACATTTTGAACAAACAAGAACAGGTTCACGGTCATGTTTTTTTATTCTTCTTTTGCGTAATAATGGTGTAACACCATGATGAAATTTTGGAATTGCTTGTTTATGGATTTTCTTTTTAAACATTCTTAGCCCCTTAAATATTACCAAATTTAGGCATTTTTAGAGGTTTTACTTTATTAGGTCTAGCTTTTTGCATAATGTAAATAGCTGTCATTATACCCATAGCAATAAAAACACCTACATAACGGTATTCATAAGGAAGTACAAAACCTGTAATTAAAAATGGATTTAGGAAAAGTAATGTGCAAAGTGCTAAAAGAGCATTTTCTAATTTTGTATTAGTATTTACAAACCAACCTTGTGTCCATGAGGCAAAGCATATACAACCTAAAATTGTCATAGCAAAAATAAATATTGCCATAGGGAAGGAATGAATATTCCATAAAATAATATCATGGTTGAAAAAGAACATTAAAGGTAAAATTGCGGTTCTAATATCATACCAAAATCCTTGCACACCTGTTGCTATTGGGGACGTTTCAGCAATAGCAGCTCCAGCATAGGCAGCTAAACCAACAGGAGGTGTATCATCAGCTAAAATACCAAAATAGAAACAATATAAGTGGGCAGCAAGCAAAGGAACAGCAAGATCCATTCCATGTATATCTACATTTGCAGCTAGACGAACAAGAATAGGAGCTGTTAAGGACGCCATAATAATATAGTTTGCTGTTGTAGGTAAACCCATACCAAGTAATAAACTTGCAATAGCTGTAATAGCAAGGAGAAGAAGGATATTACCCATTGAAAGTACTTCAACAAATGTTGTTATTTGTTGTCCAAGTCCTAATGAAATACAACCAACAATTATACCAGCACAAGCAGTTGCAAGAGCTACGCCTGCCATGTTGGTAGCTCCTGCTGCAAGAGATAATAGCCATTCTTTGACGCCAATTTTTAATCCAAACCAAAATGTTTCACCATTAAATCTTGCACGGATAACATGAAGACCAATCATGATAACACTAAGAACTAAAATAGCACGAAATACACTCATTTCTGCAGAATGTTGCATGAAAATAAGTTCATATAAGAGCATACCAATAGGTATAAGGAAAGCCCAACCTTCTTTTAATGTTTCTCTTACATCAGGCAAAGAAGATTTTGGAAGTCCTTGCATACCTAGTTTACATGCCTCAACATGGGTAATCCAAAGTAACGCAAAATAAGACGCAAAAGCAGGGATAGCAGCAGCTTTTGCAACCTCAATATATGGAACATTAACATATTCAGCAATAATAAATGCAGCTGCACCCATAACAGGAGGTGCTAATTGACCATTGGTAGAAGCTGCAACTTCAATAGCAGCAGCTTTTGCTGCAGGATAGCCCATTTTTTTCATAAGTGGAATTGTAAACGTTCCTGTTGTTACAACGTTTGCAATACTTGATCCAGAAACCATACCTGTTAATGCACTACCTAAAACAGCAGCCTTAGCAGCTCCTCCTTTGAATCGTCCAAGTCCTGCAATAGCTAAACGAATAAAAAATTGTCCTCCTCCAATTCTTTCAAGCATGGTTCCAAAAAGAACAAAAAGGAAAACAACAGTTGCAGAAACTTGTAAAGGTACACCGTAAATACCTTCAGAATCCATTGTCATTTGAGAAATAAAACGACTTATGCTAGCACCTTTAAAAGCAAGAAAATCAGGTAAATATGGACCAGAAAAAACATAGATTATAAAAACTATGGCAATAATTGGAAGAGCTGGTCCAATGACTCGTCTAGTTGCTTCAAGTAAAAGAAGAATGAGCATAAAGCCAAAAATAATATCACGTGTTACTGGCATACCAGCACGTGATGCAATACCCATATAGTCTATTACAATGTAAAGAGCAGAAAATGCTGCAAAAATTGCAAAAATATAATCAATAACAGTAACGCGGTTCATGGCAAGTAAAATTCTTTTATCCCAATCGCCATTTTTTCCGCGTTTAAACATAGGGATATTAAGGTAAACTAAACTAATTGCAAAAGTTAAATGTATTGCTCTAACAAAAATAGAGTCAATTAAAAGAAAACCTGCTGAGGCAATTTGGAATAAAGCCCAAGAAAGTCCAATAAGTAAGGTTAGATTTTCTGTAAATCCTGATCCTTCTCCACGTAACCCGTGATCACCTTTAATCATTTCTTCACGGTAGGAGTTAGGTTGAAATTCTGATTCTTTTCTTTTTTTCATTTTCTAGCCTTGTATAGCAAAAATTTGTTTGTAAACAAACAAAAAGAGGGGGAATTTCCCCCTCAATATATGGAAATTATTTAATTAAACCAACTTCTTTATAGTATTTTTCAGCACCGGGATGGAGAGGAGCAGTTAAGCCTTGAATCATACCTTCTTTGGTAAGATTTGCTAAAGCTGGGTGCAAGGTACGAAGTTCTTCAATATTTTCAAAAATTGCTTTGGTAATATTATAAACAACTTCATCAGGTACATTTGCAGAAGTAATAAATGTTGCTTTCATGCCTACTGTTGTTACTTTTCCGTCTTTAGCATTAGTAGCTTCAGGATAAGCTGTCATATCAATAGTATCTAAAGAGTAGTATGGGAAATTTTCAAAAAGAGCTTTAATTTCAGGAATAGCAACAATACGTGTTTTTCTCATGCCAGCAGTTGCTTCTTTGATATTTCCATTTGGGTGTCCTACTGTATAGAAGAAACCGTCAATACGTCCATCTTGGAGCATACGTGGAGCATCAGCTGCTTTTAAACTTTCAGCTTTAAAATCCTTTTCATAGTTAATACCCATTGCATTGAAAATATCAATAGCATTTTGACGGTTACCAGAACCAGGGTTACCAATATTAATAACTTTACCTTTTACATCTTCAAGTTTTTTAATGTTACTGTCTTCTGCTACAACAAAAGTAATCATTTCAGGAGCAAGAGAAAATACTGCACGAAGATCTTTTACTGGTTTGCCTTGCCATTCACCTTGTCCATTATAAGCGAGATATTGACTATCTGCTTGTGCAATACCAAAATCAAGATCACCACTATGAACTGCATTAATGTTAAAAATGGAAGCACCTGTTGCTTCAGCTGTTGCTTTGATTTGAAGTTGATCAAAGCGTTCATTAATTATTTTTGCAATAGCACCGCCTGTTGGATAGTAAACACCTGTAATACCACCTGTTCCAATGGTAATAAATGTGGTTTTTGCAGATGCAACATTCATTGGCATAATAGCCATTCCAAGTCCGAGAACGGTAAGAGCAACACGGCTAAATAATTTATGCATTGTTTTCTCCATTTAGTAAAAAGTTTGTTACAGTATTGTAAAATCAAATTACAAATTTGTTTTTAACAAAAAAAATACATTATTGCAAGGGATTAAATGAAAAGTCTTATGTGTTTGCTAATAACTTGAATTTATATGAAAAAATACTATAAAATATATAAAAATATTCTGCAATATACCGTTTTTGTTATGAAAAAAATTGAAACTGGAAATTATAAGCAAAAATGTGTGTATGATATAATGTGAATTACATTTTTGTTATGAATTTGGTAGATAAAAATAGAATAAACTTTTTTGTTATTTTTATGAGATATTTTAAAAAAGATTTTATTTTTTAAGAAATGTATTTTTGAAAAGGTTTCTTTTTAAAACGCTTCTCTTAACACTTTTTAATTGAAAAGATATTTTTATTTTTTTATAATGAAAATAAGATAGTTATACTATTGTAGCAAGAAAGAATACTTTTATTCAATATATATTATATACATATATACGTTTTATTTTTTGAGGAAAAGAACCTTTGCCAATGTTTTAGTATTGGAAAATTTATTTAAGGGGTGTTTTAACTTATTCATATTAGTTGGAAAAATTAAAGGTATAAAAATAATTTTACATAGTGTTGTTGATTAAAAATTTTCTCTCTTTGGAAGCAGGGAACAACACAATTTATTGGAAAAGTGTGAAATAGGTGGTATTGTTTAGGAGTGTAGCTTTATCAATTTTTAAGATTGAGTTTTATGGATAGTAATAGCGATTTATTTAAATTTATTATGTCTAACTACTTGTTGTTTTTATTCATATGTTTCTGTATCACTACGGTTAAAGTGAGGGTGAGAGTAACGCATTTTTTTGTTAGTTTATCTTGTATTTGGGTAAGGGGAAAGAGTTTTGTTATTTTAAAT
>JAHHTE010000163.1 GCA_020024815.1 Mailhella sp. | reverse complement strand
AATTAATTTTTTTTATTTTTTTACTATTATTTTACAAGGAGTTAACATAGACAACATAGAAAGAGTTCATAAAAAAAATAAAAAGAAATTGCAATTTCTTATTTTTTTGCTACTTTTTCTTACATACAAATTATTACTTGGAGCATACATGTATTATCATCACGATTTAAGCCCTATTGCACTTTCTCTTAGTTCATATATTACTATTCATTGGTATGGGCTAATGTATGTTATTGCTTTTTTTTGTGGTTGGACTTTAGCTCGATATTTTACCACACTTCCCCATATAAAATTTACAAAAGAAAATGTTGAAGACCTTTTTACATATATAATTTTAGGTGTATTACTTGGTGGTCGTCTTGGTTATGTACTTTTTTATGATATTTCTTATTATCTAACAAATCCACTTGATATTATTAAAATTTGGCAAGGTGGTATGTCTTTTCACGGTGGATTTTTAGGTGTTCTTTTTGCCTTACTTATTTGGAGTAAAAAACATCATTGTAGTTTTATTGCGCTAACCGATTTTATTGCTCCATGTGTTCCTATTGGACTTTTTTTTGGACGTATTGGCAATTTTATTAATGGTGAACTTTGGGGAAAAGAAACAACTATTTCATGGGCAGTTATTTTCCCAACAGGAGGCTCACAACCTAGACACCCAAGCCAACTTTATGAAGCAGGTTTAGAAGGTTTGGCTCTTTTTCTTATTCTCTTTTTTCTTGCTAAAAAAGATACTCCAAAAGGTGTTATTTCAGCTGTATTCTGTATAGGATATGCATTAGCTCGTAGTTTTGTTGAATTTTATCGTGTACCTGATCCTCAATATGGCTATTTTTTAGGTTTTATTACTATGGGACAAATTTTATGTATTCCCATGATTTTAACTGGAATTATTTTATTATACCTTTCTAAAAAATGGCAACTTGAAGAAACAACAAATTATAAAAAAATGCAAAAGTCAAAAAGGTAAGCTATGTTTGAAATTGGAATATATGTTCTTTGTGGTATTCTTTCTGGATTATTTTCTGGAATGTTGGGAATAGGTGGAGGACTTGTTGTTGTTCCTTTACTTCTTATTATTTTTGAAGCAAATGCACAAATTCCACCTCACCACATCATGCATATTATTGTTGCAACATCATTATCTGCATCTATTTTTACATCATTTTCAAGTGCCATTGCTCAAACAAAACATAAAGCTGTTATGTGGGATATTGTAAAAATAATGTCTCCTTTTATTATTTTAGGCACAATATTTGGGGCAAGTCTTTCTCCTTATTTTTCTTCTACGTTTATGCGTTGGATACTTATTTTCTTTCTTGTTTCTGTTGGTACACAAATTTTATTTGATTTATCACCTAAAAAAAGCCAAAAAGAATTTAGTAATACATTTTATAGAATAAGTGCGTTTATTATTGGTATGTTTTCTAGTTTTGTAGGTCTTGCTGGGGGAAGTATCTTTGTTCCTTTTCTAAAATATACACTTGGAAATATGCATAAAGCCATTGGAACATCTACTGCCTTAGCATGGAGTTTAGCTATTTCAGGTGGTATTGGTTACATTATAGCAGGATATAATGTTACAGATTTACCAAAAGATACATTAGGTTATATTCATATTCCTGCTCTTATCTGTATTGCTGTTGCAAGTATGATTGTTGCTCCTCTTGGGGTAAAACTTTCCCATGCATTACCTATTAATGTATTAAAAAAGACATTTGCTATTTTACTTTTTGCCTCTGCAATTCGAACATTTATGGGAATTATCCATTAGTTTTTTATCTATTTAGATTATAATATATTTTTTTATTTTAGATTATCGAATTGTTTTATAACAATTAATTGTAAAACGAAGTCCGACAGGTATTAAAAAACGAAGTCTCATCTATATACTTTTTCATTCAAGACTTTTCCAAAAACATTTTAATAAAACACTATGTTCCATATAAAATTTTTCTTTATTAAAACATATTGTTTTTATTTTATTTATTTTAACTTTTTTTTATTAACAAATTATATAAAAAGAGCTATAAACAAAAAACTTTTTATATTGGAAAAGTTATGGATTTCATTTTTATTTTTAAACTCATTGCAATGCCTATTGCAATTTTAATAACTATTTTTATTACTAAAAAATGGGGAGCTTTTATCGGTGGATTATTGGCAGGACTACCTACTTTTTCTGGGCCAATATCTTTTTTCATTACCTATGAACAAGGTTCAGATTTCGCTGTTTTAGCTTCATATAATAGTTTAATTGGTTTATTAGGTTGTGCAACAACAGCAATTATTTATTCTTGGATTGCTTTTTTTGGTGGAAAATGGTGGCTTGCTTTACCTTGTGCCATAGCAGGATATTTTATTAACGGTTATTTTCTTCATTTTTTACCTGATTTTTCCCCTATTGTTGTTTTTTTTGCTTGCTCTTCTTCACTTATTGTTACCTTTTTATTACCAAAAGCAAAAATCACTACATATTCCACACATAGACCTAAATGGATATTTTGGTTTCAAATCATAAGTGGAGCTATCCTTGTTTATCTTATTACAGAAACAGCACACATTTTAGGACCACAATGGAGTGGTACTATGGGTTGCTTCCCTATTATGATTATTGCCCTTGCTCCTTTTTCTCATGTTGTTAGTGGTGTATATGCAACATTAATTGTTATGAAAGGTTTGGCTGCTGGTTGGGTTGGCACTGCATTATTTGCTTGCACTGTTATTCTTATGGTGCAACATTTTCATATTGCCATTGTTTATATCACAGCCATTTTTGTTGCTTGTATAAGTAGTATTATTTATTCTATTATTTTCATTTATTTCCAAAAGAAATTTAAAAATAAAAAAGCCGCTCTAAATTCATAGAGCGACCTTTATTTTATTATGTATAATAACTAACTTATTCTTTTACAAATAAATCTGTTGACATATAACGTTCACCTGTATCAGGAGCAATAGTAATAATATTTTTTCCTTTAAATTCAGGACGACTAGCTAATTTTATTGCAGCAAGCACATTAGCACCAGTTGAAATACCACCATTAACAGCATCCATTTTTAATACTTTACGTGCTGTTTCTTTTGCTTCAATAGTTGCAATAGTAATTACTTCATCAATAACATTTCTATCCAAAACCTTTGGCACAAAGCCTGCTCCAATACCTTGAATACCATGAGGTGCTGGACCATTACCTGATAAAACTGCTGATTCTTGAGGCTCTACCACTGCAGTATGAATAGCATTATTTTTTTCTTTTAAATATTTACTTATACCAGTTACAGTAGCACCTGATCCAGC
This sequence comes from Mailhella sp., assembly GCA_020024815.1. Classification (GTDB taxonomy): domain Bacteria; phylum Desulfobacterota; class Desulfovibrionia; order Desulfovibrionales; family Desulfovibrionaceae; genus Taurinivorans. The sequence goes on along the minus strand of JAHHTE010000163.1, from coordinate 1,369 downwards.
TCCTGCCACAAAAGCATGAATTTCAATTTGTTCATCTTTTGCTTGATTCCAAATTTCAGGAGCAGTAGTTTCATAATGAACTTTTGGACCAACTTCATTACTAAATTGATCAGGACGAAAAGCATTTTTTGTTGCATTAAAAATTTCTTCTGCTTTTTCTTGAGCACCCTTCATACCCTTAGCAGCTGGAGTTAAAACAATTTCAGCTCCCAAGCCTTTCATAAGCATACGGCGTTCAATACTTGCAGATTCTGGCATACAAATAACAAGCTTAATTCCAAGTTGAGCACAAACTAATGCCAAACCAATTCCTAAATTACCACTTGATGCCTCCATAACAGTTCCATCTTTTGTCAATACGCCACTATCTAAAGCTTGCTTAATATATGCATAAGAAGCTCTATCTTTTATTGAACCACCAGGATTAAACATTTCAGCTTTTACATAAATGTTTGCACCAACTTCTTTTGAAATGTTAATTAAATGAATAAGTGGAGTATTTCCAATATATGAAAGTAAATTCATGTTAACCTCGCTTATAAATTATCTTCTTTTGTAAACATACGCCAATTAATACCGTCTTCTGTTTTTTCAGGAATAACATCAAGTATCGCAACATTTTTCCAAAAATAACTCAAACTATTATCAGGTCCAATATGGCATTTCATATTTGCACTAATTTCATCAGGACTAAGTTTTTTTATTACAACCCCCAGCTCTTCAAGTTGTTCTCGCAAAATTTCTTCAATTCTTTGAGCAACTTCAGGCGTTGGAATATATTCATTATTATCCATACATTCTCACTTTTAATGCTTTCTCTTAATACTATAAGTCGTTTTTCTCACTTGTCAAAATTTTCTTGTATGTTTATAATAAAAAAAATTTTTATATGAGGTGAACTATGCTACATCATTTAGTTTGGTGGACATTAAAAGATACTGAAAATAATAAAGATCCAAAAGAAATTGCTCTATATCTTGCTAAACTTGGTATGGAAAAAATGAATGGAAAAATTGATGCCCTTCTTTCTTTAGAGCTTATTTGTGATTTTGCCAATACAACAACTCAAGAAGTACAATTACTCTTACACAGTACCCATAAATCAGAAAAAGAACTTGCTGAATATGCAAGCAACCCTATTCATATTGAATTTGCAACAGAATTGAAAAAATATGCAACCTCAAGACAAGCCATAGATTATTTTGCATAATTTTTATTTTTGTTTTTTGTTTAGGGGGAAAACTTTTTATAAAAAATTTTCCCCCTAAAACCCCTTTTCAAAAATTTTTATCTCAAAAACCCTTTTGCATGCAAAAGAATTTTTGTTTTTAACTATTTTTACATTACTTATTAGTTAACTATATTAAAT